>JANQHP010000072.1 GCA_028282625.1 Rickettsiales bacterium
TACCATGATGTTGGAGGCGGTATGGGACTACCATTTTGACCCGCAAACCAGCGTGATTGACGTGCATATCAGTCGCTTGCGTAAGAAGCTCGGTGATACCAACAATAACCTGATAAAGACGGTGCGCGGTGCAGGATATATTATTGAAGATTGTGTCTAGACACTGTTCCGCCCTCATGGTGTTATAAGGAGATAACCGTGTCTAGACCCTATTTTCACAGTTCCAGCTTTAAGATGGCACTGTTTTTTGCCATCATGCTGGGGGTTTCCTCGGTGATTTTGGCCTATTTCTTTTATGACTTTGGCCGCAAAGGGTTTTTGCGCGAAACCGAAGCGGCGATTGATGCCGAAATTGCGGTGCTTCAGACGCTGGAAATCAAAGATTCCAAGGGGATAAAAGAGTATATCCAGGCACGAAGCGCGCACGCAGATGGCTTGTATGTTGGCTATGTGGATGCGGATGGTACGTGGCTGGCCGGCAAGCTTGAGGCTTTGCCGGAGGAGGTCCAGATTTTAAAAGAGGGCTTGCTGCATTTTGCCATGGAAAAGAGTGGGCAGCGCCTGGCGGCTAAAATCTATACATTTGCGGATGGCTCGAAGGCGATGGTGGCGCGCGATGTGCATAATTTGATTGCCAGCTATGAAAGGTTGCAGGGTTTTAGCCTTTTGATCATTGTGTTGATGTTTGGCGTGGTTTCGGTGAGTTTTGGTATTAGCTATTTTGTGGTAAGTCGGATTAACCGCATTGCGGTGACGGCCCAGGCGATTGTTTCGACCGGTGATCTTTCGCAGCGCATTTCGATTGATACGACCTGGGATGATTTGAGCAATTTGGCCCAGGTTTTAAATGACTTTCTGGTACAGATGGAAAGCTTGATGCGTGGGGTGCGCGAAGTGAGTAATCATGTGGCGCATGATTTGCGGACGCCACTCACACGCTTGCGCAATGATCTGGAATCTTTGCAGCAGAAAACGGTAACGGCAGAAGATTTGCAGGGCTTGCTGGAGGAATCGGATAGGATTTTGGGGCTTTTTCAGGCGTTGTTGCGTGTGACGACGATTGAGAAAGGGGCGCGCTACCAGCATTTTCGTGCGGTGGATCTCTCCACGGTGCTGCGGGATGTAATCGAGCTTTATGAGCCGGTGGCAGAAGAGAAGCATCTTGCATTGCATGCGGAGATAGCGCCCACATTGCAGGTCTATGGTGACCCCGATCTGCTTTTTCAGCTTTTTGCGAATGTGTTAGACAATGCCATCAAATTTTCTGACTCGGATTCCACGGTGCAGGTGATTGCTAAGCAGGAGCATGACCAGGTTCATGTGGTGGTCAAAGACGAAGGGCCTGGGATTGCCGATGACAAAAAAGAGCAAGTTTTCACCTATTTTTACTCTGGCGATAGCAGCCGTGATATAGAAGGGTATGGGCTTGGGCTCAGCTTGGTGAAAGCAGTGCTCAACCGGCATGGCGGTAGCATTACGCTTAAAGATGGCCACCCTGGTTTGGAGGTGTGGGTCGCATTTTCACCTTACCGATAGTTTAGGAAGAGGCAATTTTATGGTAAAGGCGGGTGTGCAAGACATGGTTTGATATGCAAAAAACTGACCGTCACATTGCGATTATTGGAAGCGGCATATCGGGCATGGCCGCGGCGTATATGCTCGATTCTATTGCTTCTATTACGGTGTATGAAGCCAATGGCTATATTGGTGGGCACAGCCGGACCGTGGATATTGCCACGCCTGGCGGGGATGTTTCGGTGGATACCGGTTTTATTGTGTTTAACCATCGCAATTACCCTTTGCTGACTTCACTTTTTTCGCATCTGGAGGTGCCAATCCAAAAAAGCGACATGTCCTTTGGTGTGAGTATTCAAGAGGGTTGGCTGGAATATGGCACGCAGCATTTGCACAATATTTTTGCTCAAAAATATAATATGTTGCGCCCGCCATTTTGGCGCATGATTGCGGATATTCTGCGGTTTAACCGCCAGGCGCATCACTATTTGGAGCGTGACCCTTCGTTGACGCTGGCCCAGTGTTTGGATGAGTTGCGTATGGGCAGGTGGTTTAGAGAGTATTTTTTAATGGCGATGGGCGGCGCTATTTGGAGCACGCCGCTGCAGCAAATGCTGGATTTTCCCGCCAGTACCTTCATTCGTTTCTTTGACAATCATGGATTATTGACGGTCAACGATCAGCCGCAATGGTACACGGTGCAAGGTGGCAGTAAGGCATATGTGGAGCGCCTGACCGCCAGTTATCGTGACCGTATCCTGTTGCATTGTGGTGTGAAGCGCGTGGTGCGTGGGGCAGAGGGTGTAACGGTCCACGATGTGCAAGGTGGTGCCAAACGCTATGATGAGGTTGTTTTTGCCTGCCACGCAGACCAGGCACTTGCGATGATTGAGAACCCCACGCAGGATGAGCGCTCGGTGCTTGGTTGCATGCGCTACCAGCCCAACCGGATGGTGCTGCATAGCGATATCAGCTTTATGCCCAAACGCAAAAGCGCCTGGGCCAGTTGGGTTTATCTCTCTAAAGAAAAGAAAGATGGCAGCTCGCATGTTTCTCTGAGTTACTGGATGAACAATCTCCAGTCGCTGCCTACAAGCACGCCTGTGATAGTGACGTTAAACCCAGCCTCTCTGCCTCAAGAAGATTTGGTGTATGATGCGTGCGAGTTTGAGCATCCGTTGTTTGATCAGCCGGCGGTGCAGGCGCAAGGGCGCATCGCAAGCATACAGGGGCAGGATCGTTTGTGGTTTTGTGGTGCCTATCAACGTTATGGATTTCATGAAGATGGTCTTTTAAGCGCTGTGAATATGGCAGCGAAGATGGGAGTAAAGCCTACGTGGATATAAGCCCCCACATTTTGACGGCAAAAGTTTTTCATCATCGCCTTTTTCCTCAAAAAAATCGCTTTGCGTACCGTGCCTATTATGTGGCGTTGCCGTTGCCGGCCCCTGCTATTGGAAACCGTTTGTTGTACCTTGATAAAAAGGATTTGGGCTATCGCGATGGGCAGGACCCAGGTGGATGGGCAAAGGAGATATTGAAGGAATATGACGTGGCCGATAAGGTGGCGCATATCGTGCTTGTGACCATGCCGCGTGTGTTGGGTTATGTGTTTAATCCTGTGAGTTTTTATTTCTGTTTGGATACGAAAAAAAATTTGCGCGCGGTGATTGCAGAAGTGCATAATACATTCGGTGAACAGCACGCTTATCTATGTGCTCATCCGGACGGTAAGCCGATTCAAAAGCAGGACTGGCTGGAGGCGGAGAAGGTGTTTCACGTTTCGCCTTTTTTAGAGCGCAGTGGGCATTATCGCTTCAGGTTTGCCTTGGACGAGAAAAAACTTGGCGTTTGGATTGATTATTTTGACAAAACGCAAAAGAAACAGCTTGTGACCTCGCTTGTGGGGCACATGACGCCGTTGGAACGTGGTGCGCTTAGGAGGGTGTTTTGGCGCTACCCTTGGGTGACCCTAAAAACGATTGTACTGATTCATTGGCAGGCACTTCGCTTGTTTTTTAAGCGCGCACGCTATATGCCAAAGCCTGTGCAAAAGGAAAAGAGGGTGAGCAGCACCCATCACCTTACAAAAAAGTAAGAAACCAGAAAGATGATGTTTGGTCGGCATCGTTTACTACAACAAGCATAGAAAGGAACAAACATTATGCTGCAACGCCAAATCGCGAATCGTTTTTTAGATACGTTTCGTCATATTTCCCACGGTGCCATTCAAATTACGATGCCAGATGGCACGACGCACGATTTTTCGGGCAAAGAAAAAGGTGCAGAAGCCATGCTGGAGATTCATGACAGAAGGGCCATCATGGCGTTTGCGCAGAAGGCCGATATTGGTTTTGCCGAAAGCTACCGCGAAGGCTGGTGGAGTAGCCCGGACTTAATTCAGCTTTTCCAGTTTGGTTTGGAGAATGAGGTGGCGCTGGACCGGTATATTTATGGCAATGTGATTGCGCGTTTTGCCTCGCGTATAGCGTATTTTTTCACCCGGAATAGTTTGAAGGGAAGTCAGAAAAACATTCAGGCGCACTATGATCTTAGTAATGATTTTTATAGCCTGTGGCTTGACCCGAGCATGACCTATTCTTCGGCTATCTTCGAGGATCCGAACGAGCGTTTAACCGACGCACAAAATCGCAAATATGATCGGATTATAGAGCGTTTGGACGGTTCAGGAAGGCTGTTGGAGATTGGCTGCGGTTGGGGAGGCTTTGCCTCACGCGCGCTTGAGAAAGGGGATTATGACATTAAGGGGCTGACACTTTCCAAGGCGCAACATGCTTATGCCACGCAAAAATTGCAAAAAGATGCCCAGATTTCTCTGGAGGATTATCGCATCCAAAAAGGCAGCTATAATCAGATTGTATCGATTGAAATGTTTGAGGCGGTAGGCGAAAAATTCTGGCCGGTCTATTTCTCGCAGGTGAAATCCTTACTCGCGGATAAAGGCAAGGCGATGATTCAGACCATTACCATCAAGGATGAATATTTTGCCCGGTATCGCAAAGGGGGCGACCCTATTCGTACGTTCATTTTTCCAGGCGGGATGCTGCCTTCCTCCGAGCGTTTTACGCAGGAGAGTGGCCGTGCGGGTTTATCGATCACCGATCAGTTTTCTTTTGGCAAAGACTATGCCCTGACGTTGAAGCACTGGCTGGATCGTTTTGAGCAAAAGTTGGATGAAGTGCGGATGCTCGGCTTTAATGACGCCTTTATTCGTATGTGGAGATTTTATTTAACATGCTGTATTGCAAGCTTTAATGTAGGTCGTACGGATGTGGTGCAAGTGGAGTTGCAACATGCGTCATAAGGTCATGGTGGGCTTGCTTTTCTTATGCCTGGCAGGGCAGGGCGCTCTGGCGGCGATGGACCTTGCGGTATCCTTTGTGCCTGACGCAAAGCAAGTAGGGCAGGGACGGTTATCGGTGCTATTCTGGGATGTGTATGATGCCAAGCTTTACGCGCCGGATGGCACCTGGTCGCAGGACAAACCCTTTATGCTTTCGCTCCATTATTTTCGTGAGATCAAGGGGGTGGATATTGCGGATCGTTCGGTGCAGGAAATACGCAACCAAGGGTTTGACGATGAGGTGAAGCTTGCTGCGTGGCACACCCAGATGAAGCATCTTTTCCCGGATGTAGAAGACGGTAGTATCCTATCTGCGGTGTTTATACCGGGAGAAAAAATCAAGTTTTTTGACCGGCATCAGCCGATTGGGGTGGTGAACGATGCCATGTTTGTACGGCTCTTTGCCGATATTTGGTTAAGTGAAAAGACATCCAGGCCGGACTTGCGCCGGCAGTTGCTTGGCGCGCTATGACAAAAGAGGCACCTGGATCTTCGGCGTTGCTGCATTATGGCGTGCTGGCACTTCCTGTTGCGTTTGCAGGTTTTCCCCTTTACGTGCTGGCACCGGATTTTTATGCGGTGGAGTATGGCGTTTCCCTTGCGACGCTGGGTGTGGTTTTGCTCGCACTGCGATTGTTTGATGCGTTCCAGGATCCGCTGATTGGCCTTTTGGGAGACCGCTACCCGGATATGCGACCATGGGTGATGGGTGCGGCGGCACTGGTGCTTTGTAGTAGTATATATGCCTTGTTTACGCTGCAGTTTTTTTCGCCCATGCTGTGGTTTGTGTTGTGTATGGGGCTGGCGGTCACAGCCTATAGCGTGCTGAGTATTTACTTAAATACGCTGGGTGCGCTGTGGGGCACGGCCCCGCATCAGCACACGCGCATTGCTGCCACGCGTGAGGTCTTTGCGTTGGTGGGTCTGATTCTGGCGGTTTCGCTTCCAAGTGCACTGGCGCAGCTAGCACCCCAAGCATGGGTTTACCATGTGTTTGGGCTGGTGCTGTGCGGTGCGATGGGTGTTGCCTGCTTCTTTTTCTTCCGATGGTACCGCATGCATGCACCAAAAACGTGCACGCTTCAGGCTCCAAGCTTGGCTTTTTTTTCCGCCTTCAAGCGGCTTTCCCGTGATGCCAAGAAGCTGTTAGTTGTCTATTTGATGGGCATGGTAGCCTCGAGCATGCCGGCGGTGTTGGTACTCTTTTTTGCACGAGATTTGCTCGGGGCGGAGCAGTATATTGGTTTGTTTTTGCTGCTTTATTTTGCTTCTGGTGCGCTTGCGATGCCTTTTTGGAAGCGTATGAGCCAGCGTTATGGGACATACCGCACATGGATGGCTGCCATGGGGCTAGCCATTAGCAGTTTTATCTGGGCGTTCTTTTTAGAGGCAGGAGATGTGTGGCCTTATGCGATGATTTGCGTGCTTTCAGGGATGGCACTGGGCGCGGATTTGGTATTTCCGCCTGCTATTTTAGCAGATCAACTGCACGCACGGAGCGCGCAGGATGATACACAGGGCGGATTTTCTCTGCATTATGGGCTGCTTTTATTCACCGCAAAATTGGCGCTGGCACTCGCTTCGGCGGTGGCCCTTCCACTGCTGGAACGTTTTGGTTTTACGCCTGGCACGACCAATGATGCGCAGGCACTTTATGCATTGAGTACGATGTATGCGCTGGTGCCATGCCTGTTAAAAGCCTTGGCGGCTTTGCTGCTCTGGCGTTTGTTTCTTCATCCAAGGAAAGGTAAACCACATGAAAATACTACAGATAACCGGAATACTCGGAGTGCTCGTCATGCTTAGCGGTTGCTTTGGTCACTCCCTTGAATCGTATAAGGACACCAGCCCCAAGGCAGATATCAAGGAATATTTTAATGGTCCGATTAAGGCATGGGGTATTGTACAAGACTGGCGTGGACGTGTGGTCAGCCGTTTTGATGTGGATATGGTGGGAGAGTGGGACGGAGACACCGGCACACTGACGGAACATTTTGAGTATTACGATGGGACCAAGCAGGAACGTATTTGGACCATCCACAAGCTTGCGCAGGATAAATATAAAGGTAGTGCATCGGATATTCTTGATGAAGCGGCCGGAGAGGTGCGTGGTAGTGCGGTGCGTTGGCATTATGTGATGGACCTTCCCGTGGGTGGGAAGACCTACCGTATCCGATTTGATGACTGGATGTGGATGATGCACGATGGTGTGTTGATTAACCGTTCCTATTTAAAGAAATTCGGCCTGACGGTTGCAGAGCTAACCTTGTTTATGCAGAAGCAGGATTGATGAAAAAATATCGCTACCAAGAAGAGGTCGTTTGGGTCATCGGTGCAAGCAGCGGCATTGGAGAAGCGCTGGTCAAAGCGCTTGCCTTAGAAGGCGCGGTGCTCGCACTCTCAGCGCGCCGTGAGGAGCGGCTTGGTTTGTTGCGCGACACGCTTGGAAGCCAGCATAAAATCTTTGAGTTAGATGTGGCAGATGCTGCCCTGGTCGAGCGTACGGCTAAGGCGGTGCATGCTGCGTTTGGTCGGATTGACAGGGTGATTTTTCTGGCGGCATCTTATACCCCGCAGCAACTTGATGCTATGGATATGCAAGCGGTAGAAGAGATGGTGCGGGTGAATCTGCTTGGTGCCTTGCATGTGGTGCATGCGGTGTTACCTCTGCTGAAAAACCAAGGTTACGGCCAAATTGCCCTATGTGCGAGCGTGGCTGGTTATATAGGCCTGCCTGGCGGTCAACCTTATAGCGCGACCAAGGCTGGTGTGATCAATGTGGCGGAGAGTTTGTATGCGGAGCAGCAAGGAACAATGGATGTTAAGCTAATAAATCCTGGTTTTGTGCGGACCGCCCTCACCGATAAGAATGATTTTGATATGCCGATGATACTCTCCCCTGAGAAGGCGGCGCAATGTATTTTAAAAGGGCTGATGCGCTCTGGTTTTGAAATACACTTCCCCAAGCGATTTACATGCTGGCTTAAACTATTGCGCATCCTGCCTTATAGGCTCACGTTTGCGATCACAAAACGCCTGAAGCTCTAGACACTGCTGTGACACAGTGTGGGAAAGAAAAACGCATCTTTCCGTTTTTTCTTAACCTGTCTTTAAATAAGTGTGTGGTATGATGAGATGTTGTGCCAAGCTGAATAGGTTGGTGTTTATCATAAGACTTGAGTGATGGGAGTATTTTGATGCCACAATTTCAACTGCAAAATGCATGTGAAGGGGTAGGGGCTGCCTGCCATACGGCCACCGGCTATGAGTGTTGCGCTATTCTGCCTTTGGAAGGTGTGATAAGTGATGCCACGTTTTTTATTCGCCATATTGTGGGAGAGGATGGGAACCCTTACGCCGAAGTGGGGCTCAAAGGTTTGGAGAAACAGCATGCCTCCGAAGCGCTTGAGCTGATTTCTCAGGCACTGCGTGAGCATGGTTTTTCTTACTACAGTTCGCTAGCCTTTGCGCCAGAAAATGTGCAGGCTTTTGCGCCTCAAACATTGGTGGATGAGGATACTGTGGCGGTGCTTTTGCATGCGCCTCAGGCGATTATTGTGTGCGTGATGGAGGCGGTGGAGCATCTGGTGGATGCACGCGCGCGGGCGTTTATTTGCGAACAAGAGCATGTGCCACATGTATTGTTTAAGTCGATGTACCATACGATGTATCCCGAAATGAAAGATGGGCCGGGAGGGGGGCGCCAGGCACTGCGCCGGCTGCATTATTTGGCCAAAGCGTTAACCAGTGGCACGCCATTGGCGCAAGCTTCTTAGGTGCCAATAGTATCTAGCCGGCTTCCTCGTCGGCAATACAAATGGACACATGCCTTTTTTTGCCGGCAGAGAGCGTTAAGCTGCCTGCCTCACTCATATCATTTAGCGTAATCATTTGATCTTCTTGCGCAATGACCTGATTGTTCAGGCGTGCACCGCCGCCACGGATCAATCTGCGTGCCTCACCACCGGATTTGCTTAAACCTGCTTCTTTTAGCAACGCAAACGCAGGGATGCCTTGTGCTAGCGTGGCGCTGCTGACCTTGTGTATGGGCAACGCTTGCCCGGTGCTTTTCTGTTCAAAGACCTGCGCGGCTGTGTGTGCGGCTTTTTCTGCGGCCTCTTTTCCGTGGCACAAGGCGGTGGCTTCATTGGCGAGGATAATTTTTGCCTCGTTCATGGCCGCACCTTCCAGCTTTTCTAAGGCTTCAATGCGGGCAAGGGGCAGCGTGGTAAATAGGCGTAAGAAGCGACCTACATCTTGGTCGTCGGTATTGCGCCAGAATTGCCAGTAATCATAGGCAGAGCACTGGTCTTCATTCAGCCATATGGCTCCCTGCGCGGTTTTGCCCATTTTGGCGCCATTGGCGGTGGTAATCAGTGGTGTGGTGATGCCAAAAAGCGGAGGCAGGCCGAGCCTTCTGCCCAGTTCAATGCCGCTGACAATATTGCCCCATTGGTCGCTGCCGCCCACCTGTACGCAACATGTGTGGCGTTTGTATAATTCTACAAAATCATAGGCTTGCAGGAGCATGTAGTTAAATTCGAGGAAGCTTAGATGCTGTTCTCGCTCTAAGCGCATGCGGACACTCTCCATGGTAAGCATGCGGTTGATCGAAAAATGGGTGCCGTATTCGCGTAAGAAATCGAGATAAGACAGGGCATCGAGCCAATCGGCATTGTTAACCATCTTGGCATCTTTTTTGCCATCGCCATATGTAAGAAATTGCGCAAACACAGACTGGATGCTTGCCATGTTGGCTTCAATCTGCTCCGCAGAGAGCATGGTGCGCGCGGTATCTTTGCCAGATGGGTCGCCGATTTTGCTGGTGCCGCCACCCAGCAATACAATGGGCGGGTGGCCGTGCTGCTGCAAGTGGTAGAGCAGCATGATTTGCACGAGGCTACCCACATGCAAGGAAGGGGCGGTGCAGTCAAACCCAATATAGACAGGCACCGGTTGGCCTGAGGCAAATAATGCGGTTAAACCTTCAAGATTGGTAGTATCTTGAATAAAGCCTCGTGCTTGCAGCGTATCTAAAACGGTGGATTCCATGCTAGACACTGTTATGTGAGGTGTAAGATGGCTTTTTGAACCTGTTTTGCTTGAAAAAACAGAAAAATGACCGAGTTATTTTTTGGCCAACAGCTTGATGCGGCTGTTTAAGCGTGAGATCTTGCGGGCGGCGGTGTTTTTCTTATACACACCTTTGCTGACTCCGCGTTGCAGTTCTTTTTGCGTTTGCTTGAACAGCGCAGAGGATTCCTCATGGTTTTTGCTTTCAATGGCAGCTTCGAGCTTCTTCACAAACGTGCGAATGCGCGAGCGACGTGCTGTATTACGCTCTGTTTGAGCTGCAATTTTGCGAATATTTTTCAGTGTTGCGCTATGATGTGCCATGCATGTTCCTGTTGTTTTTCACGTATCAATTAAAGCTTGAGGGAGGGTCTATCTAAGCTATTTGTCGTTTGCTGTCAAGCAGATTCCACGGAATCGGCAGCTGCCAGAGCGGCAATGGTCAAGATATCGGACACGCTGGAGTTCATGGTGACAATTTGTGCTGGCTTTTCAAGCCCCATGAGGATCGGGCTGATGAGCGTTCTGCCGCCGAGTTCTCTTAGCAATTTTGTCGAGATGTTAGACGTTTGCAGGCCCGGCATGATGAGTATGTTGGCCGGCTTGGACAAACGACAGAAAGGATAAAGCTGCATCAGCTCGGCGTTCAGCGCGACATCGGCCATCATTTCGCCGTCATATTCAAAGTCTACATCCATGCCATCCAGAATTTCCACCGCCTGACGCATGGCCGAGGGATTGCGATGGGTGGAGGCACCAAAGTTGGAGAAGGAAAGGAAGGCCACGCGCGGTTCAATCCCCATCTTGCGTGCTTCCTGGCTGCTTTGGATCGCAATGCTGGCCAAATCTTCCGGTGAAGGTGTGGGGCTCACGGTGGTATCGGCCATAAAGATGGTGCGATTATCCCTTCCAAGCACGACCGAAAGACCAAAGACACGGTGCCCCGGTTTCGGCGGGATGATGTGCATCACGCTTTTGAGCGTTTCTTTGTAGTTGCGCGTGAGACCTGTAAGCATGATATCGGCTTGGCCGGCTGCCAAGATGCTTGCCGCAAAGATGTTGCGGTCATTTTTCACCATGCGAACACAGTCACGATGCAGCAAACCCTTGCGCTTTAAGCGTTCATACATCGCCTGGATATAGTGGTCGTTTTGCTTGCTAATGGCGGCGTTCTCAATATGCAGACCTTCGGTATCCTTAACGCCCAATTTCTTAAGCGTTTCCTGGATCGGTTTTTCGCGGCCCACCAGCGTTGCCTTGCCGTAGCCATTATTATACCACTGCAGCGCGGCTTTAATGACGGTTTCTTCTTCCCCTTCGGCAAAGACAATATGCTTGGGATTGGAGCGCAGTTGGCGATAGACCAGGCTGAGTGTGTTGGCGGTGGGATTGAGGCGTACGGCAAGCTGTTCGTTGTAGGCCTGGAAGTCTTCAATCGGGTGCTTGGCCACGCCCGTTTCCATGGCGGCTTTTGCAACGGCAGGCGGCACGGTGGTAATGAGCCTTGGGTCAAACGGCGATGGAATGATATATTCCGGGCCAAATTCCTTGTGCTGACCATAGGCGCTGGCGACTTCTTCGTGCACGGGCTGCCTAGCCAATTCCGCGATGGCATGCGCCGCGGCAATTTTCATTTCCTCGTTGATGGTGGTGGCGTGGCAATCCAGCGCACCACGGAAAATATAAGGAAAGCCAAGGACATTATTGACCTGGTTGTTGTAGTCCGAACGCCCGGTGGCCATGATGGCATCATCACGAATTTCAGCGACTTCTTCGGGTGTAATTTCAGGCTCAGGGTTGGCCATGGCAAAAATAATGGGATTCTTTGCCATGGATTTTATCATGTCAGGAGTCACGGCTCCTTTGCCGGAAAGTCCATAAAACACGTCGGCCCCATCCATGGCATCTTTTAACGTGCGACACTTGGTTTCAATGGCAAATTTCTCTTTCCATTCGTTCATGCCCTCATTGCGGCCTTTGTAAATCACACCGGTGCGGTCGACGAGCAAGGCCTCTTCTACGCCCATGGATTTGGCGAGTTGCAGGCAGGCAATGCCAGCTGAGCCTGCACCAAGCACCACCAGGCGCATGTCTTTGAGTTCTTTCTTTGCCAGATAGGCGGCATTGATCAACCCGGCTGCGGTCACAATAGCGGTGCCGTGCTGGTCATCGTGGAATACGGGGATATCCATCAATTCTTTGAGCCGTTCTTCAATAATAAAGCAATCGGGTGCTTTGATATCTTCTAAGTTGATGCCACCCCAGGAAGGGCCTAAATAGCGTACGGCGTTGATGAAGGTTTCCGGGTCTTCGGCGTCCACCTCAAGATCAATGGCGTCGATATCAGCAAAGCGCTTAAAGAGAACGCCTTTGCCTTCCATCACAGGCTTGGAAGCTAAAGCTCCAAGGTTGCCAAGTCCCAGTACCGCTGTGCCATTGGAAATCACGGCCACAAAATTGCCGCGCGCGGTATAAGCATGGGCTTTGGCAGGGTCTTTGGCAATTTCAATGCATGGTGCGGCTACACCCGGCGAATAGGCCAGTGCGAGGTCTTGTTGGGTCAGAAGAGGTTTGGTGGCACGCAGTTCAAGCTTCCCGGGCTTGCCGTCTTCGTGAAAACGCAATGCTTCTTCGTTGGAGTAGGTTTCTTCTTCTTGGTTGTCATGCGTCATGGTCGTGCTAGGCCTCTAATCTATTGCATTGCAACATGAATTCTTTGTGTATTCAAAGGAGCAGGCAATGTAGCATTCGTAGCTAGAAGAGTCAAAAGCTGTTTGTGCCCTCAGGCTATGACGTTTTAAACGCATGGCGCAAAGACTTTGATAACAGTGTCTAGAAAAATCCACGCTTGGCGGACTTGCATATGCTTTTGCGCGCTGTAGAGTAGCTTTTTTGAATTGCCTAAACCGTATTGATGATGCCCACTGCTTTATCGACCGAAGATGCCCTGGCCTCCGCCGAGCAAGCCACGCCTATGATGCAGCAATTTTTAGCAATCAAGGCGCAGCATTTGGACGCGCTGTTGTTTTACCGTATGGGCGATTTTTACGAGCTGTTTTTAGACGATGCCATAGAGGCTGCGCGCGTGATGGATATTGCGCTGACGCATCGTGGGCAGCATCTGGAGCAGACCATCCCCATGTGTGGAGTGCCCGCACATAGTTATGAAACCTATTTGCATAAGTTGATTGTGGCCGGGCATAAGGTGGCGATTTGTGAGCAGTTGGAGGCACCAGAAGAAGCAAAAAAACGTGGGGCGAAGTCGGTGGTAAAGCGGGATGTAGTGAGGATTGTAACGCCTGGTACGCTGGTGGAAGAAAATTTGCTATCCGCGCGCCAATCCAACTATCTAGCGGCGATTTTCTCGACCAAAAAGCAGGCGATGATTGCTTGGTCTGATATTTCCACCGGCGATTTTTTTGTGATGGCGTGTGCTTTAGGTGAGGCGAGCTCGGAGCTGCAAAGAATTGCGCCGTGCGAGTTGTTGCAGGCCGATACACGCGATACGCATAGGGTGCTAGAGGCATGGGACCGTTCGCATTGCATGGTCACGGTGCAGCCTGCAGCACTTTTTAAGGCACAAAAAGGCGAGCGTGCGCTGCTCGAATATTATGGCATCAAGAGCTTGGAGAGTTTTGGCGCTTTTACACCGGATATGATGGGGGTGGCAGGCGCGTTGCTGGATTATATATGCCTAACGCAAAAAGCCTCCTTGCCACGGTTGCAGCCTCTGCAGCTGCATGAGCCGTTGCTGTATATGTCTATTGACGCTTCTACAAGACGCAATCTGGAGCTTTTTTCCACCCTCTCAGGCGAAAAAAGAGGAGGGCTGTTGCACACAATTGATCGTACGCAAACGGCGGCAGGTGCTCGCTTGCTGGCACGTAGCCTTGCCTCACCACTGTTGGAGCTAGAAGCGATTAACGCGCGGCAACAGATGGTCACTTTTTTTGTGGAAGCCACAGAAGTGCGGCAGGCCATACGCCAGACATTTGAGGCGCAGCCGGATATGGAGCGGGTGCTTTCGCGCCTTTATATGGGGCGTGGCGGTCCGCGTGACCTGCTCCAGATGGCCAAAGGGCTGGACCAGGCGATGCAGATTCTAGATATCTTAGAGCATGCGCTATCTGGATTCAAAGGGGGAGGGCTTGCAGCGCTACGTGCTCTGATTGCGCAGATGGGAAACCATGAGAGGCTGATTACCAGGCTGCATGCCGCGCTTAAACAGGAGGTGCCCCTGCATGCGCGTGATGGGCATTTTATTCGTGCCGGTTATGACGCCACGCTCGATAGCTACCATGAGAAGGTGGAACATAGTGGCGAGATCAAACAGTCGCTGCAGGATCGCTACATACAATCTCTTGGTATTAAGGGATTAAAAATAAAAGAAAACAATATTTTAGGACTATATATTGAAGTAAATTCAAGGCATTTAGACCAGATGCCTGCTGCGTTTATTCATCGGCAAACCATGGCAAGTGCGGTGCGCTATACCACAGAAGAATTGCGTACCTTGGAGCATCAATTGGTCAACGCAAAAGGATATGCGTTGCAGCTTGAACTGGATATTTTTGCGGGCCTTTTGGACGATGTGCTGGCGCACGCGGATGCGATTGCTTTGGCGGCAAAAGCATTGGCGATGCTGGATATGGTCACAGGCCTTGCAGAGCTGGCGGTGGAGCAACATTATTGCTGCCCTGAGATGGATATGGGTGCGGTTTTTTCTGTGACACAGGGCAGGCATCCGGTGGTAGAGCAATATTTGCCGTCGGCCGAGCCTTTTATTGCCAATGATTGCAGGCTGGAAGCCGCAAAAGGCGCGGAATCCTTCTGGTTGCTGACCGGCCCCAACATGGCAGGGAAAAGTACGTTTTTAAGGCAAAATGCGGTGCTTGCCATTTTGGCGCAGATGGGGAGCTATGTGCCGGCAGAGAAGGCAACGATCGGGGTGATCGACCGGGTTTTTAGCCGCGTGGGTGCATCGGATAATCTGGCCGATGGGCAGTCTACCTTTATGGTGGAAATGATGGAAACTGCGACCATTTTGCACCAGGCGACCGGGCGTTCCCTGGTGATCTTGGATGAGGTGGGGCGTGGCACGGCTACCTATGACGGGCTTTCGATTGCCTGGGCGGTGACTGAATATTTGCACCAGCAGATTGGCTGCCGGACGCTCTTTGCCACCCACTATCATGAGATGAACCAACTGGCGGAACGCTTGGAGGGGCTTGCCTGCTATACGATGAAAGTACGTGAATGGGAGGAAGATGTGATTTTCATGCACCAGGTGATTCCCGGTGCGGCGGATCGTTCTTATGGCATCCATGTGGGAAAATTGGCAGGCTTGCCTTCTACGGTGCTTAAAAGAGCGCAGGCCATTTTGCAGCAACTGCACGCACAAAAAGGAGGACAGGGCTTGATATTGGACGATTTGCCGCTTTTTCAGGCATCCGCGCCTTCGGGCGGTGGCGTAGCAGTGGAGGATATGAAAAAGAGCGAAAGCGCGGTGGAAGCCTACCTCAACGAGGTGGAGGTGGACACACTCACCCCGCGCGAAGCGATGGAGCTGCTCTACCGCTTAAAGGATATGGTGGGAGGGTGATAAAGGTTTCTGGGTCTTACTACCGTGGTCGACTAACCCCAACCGTCTGGCTGACCGATGCGTTCATGGCGATGCCGCGCGGGAAATCTTGATCCTTCTTGTCGTCCGACCAATCGGCAATGGTGTTCTCTTCGCCTGCACGGCGTTGCATGCGGTCAAAATCAAACCCGTGATCGGGCATTTTATCCGCATCCACCAATATGTAATCGGCCGTTTTAACCACTGTGTTAACCGTACTCCCTTTCTTTACGTGCACCGAAGCAACCGCCACGGTGGCCGTGGTGGAGCGGTCACCCGTCTGCTCGGCATGATGTTGTATCTCTTTGGCCAACGCTTCAAACGCTGCCTTCTTAAAGGCTTTTTTGGCGGCTTTTGCGTCCGGATAGGTTTCGGGCACTTGTTTCTGGTACGCATCCAAAGTAATGCCTCTTTCCTCTGCCACTCGTAGCATGATCCGCTTGGAGAAATAGCCCGGCTCCGGTTCGCCACCTAATTCCGCGCGGTTGGTGCGAATGGCGGTGATATGACCCTCTCCATCAAAATCGATCTCCATCGCCTCCGCATTCGGATCATGCGTGAATGTGAGCGCACCCACGGCGGCTCCGTAATCATCACCCACCAGGATCATTTTTAAAAGCAGAGTGGCGCTGACCTCACTGGCGAGTGCCGCCTCCATGGCTTTGCGCACTTTGCCTTCAGCAATGGCCGCATAGCCTTGTTCGCTTTCATCGGATTCCAACTGATCCGGCTCCACCTGAAGCAGGGTCGCCAGGTCTTTTATTGTCAACACCGGATCGTCCCCCTCTAAAATCCGTACGGTCTCTACCTGCTTGCCCGGATTGCCGGTGACCAGCACCTTGACGTTATCGTTCTCCGATAATATTCGGAGGATCGCTTCTCGATCCAAGGTGCCGTGTTGTACTGTCATGGTGTTATACCTGCATTGCTTGTGAAATATACATAACGGTATAGCACAAAAAGCTTAATGGAGCATTAACCCCAGCCTTTTCTCTGTTTATTTCTTGGTGAAAATGGTGCGGATTATTATAACAGTCAGACCTCCACCTGATATGGAGGTTTTTTACGTCTATCCAGCGAAAAAGGGAGCGCTGTTTTTAGGTGATGCAGGGATTGCAGCATTAAACGCTGCTAGTCGTTGCGGCGGGCCATTTTGCGGGCGCGGCGTACACCTTCCTGCTTCTTGCGCACACGGCGCTCGGAAGGTTTTTCAAAGGAGCGGATGCTCTTCATTTTGCGGAAAATGCCTTCACGTTGCATTTTCTTTTTGAGCACGCGGAGTGCTTGTTCTACGTTATTGTCGCGTACGGTGACTTGCACGAATCTATTTACTCCTTCTGGTTCGACCTATCGTTGGGATAGGTTGCAAGGCGCTTTCTTTAAAGAAAAAAACTTTCCAGTCAAGCAAAAAGTGGCTAAAAATGGCCTATGGCTATGATATCAGACCTAGACTGTGACATTTTGGATGCCAACATGCAGGCGGTGCTGCAAGAGGTGCCTTATGCGGGATGGACAGAGGAAGCGTTGCAGCGCGCAGCGTTGAAGCTTGATGTGACCCATGCGCAGATGCTGCTGGAAGTGCCCGGAGGCATCGAAGAGATGGTGGAGCGTTACCATCAGGTGATTTCTCACGCTATGGATCGCTACGCCGAAGCCGAGGAGGAAACACTCGCCGGTTTGAAGATACGGGATAAAGTTGCGATCTTGGTGTGGCAACGTTTTCAGCTTTACGGGTTGCATCGTGAGGCGGCTCGGCGACTGCGTGGCTATTATATGCTGCCAAACCATATGCTGCAGGCCAATCGGCATCTGTGGGAAACATGTAGCCAGATATGGTATATGGCAGGTGATGATGCGTCCGATTTTAATTATTATAGCAAACGCACGTTGCTTTGCGGGGTCTATGCTTCAAGCTGGATGGTGTGGTGCGGTGATGGCAGTGAGGGGCATGAGGTCACGCAGGCATTTTTGCGGCGTCGCATTGAGGATGTGATGCAGATTCACCGCGTGAAAGCTTCGGTAACGAAGCGATGGGGCAACATGCAGCAATGGGCCAAAAGCATTAAAGAAGGCCTCAAAGAGTTTGATAACAGTGTCTAGCTGTTTTAAAGAGGTGTGACGTAGTTGACATGGCCCATCTTGCGGCCAGGGCGGATGGTTTTTTTGCCATATAGATGCAGTTTGGCGCGTGGATCTTCTAAGAGGGCGGCCGTTTGTTCGACCTCGTTTCCTAAAAGATTGTGCATGCGGACTTTGCTGTGCTGAGTCACATCGCCCAAGGGGATGTTGCATACGGCGCGGATATGCTGCTCAAACTGGCTGGTGACGCATCCATCCTGAGACCAGTGGCCAGAATTATGCGGTCTTGGCGCCATTTCATTAAAGAGTAGTGTGCCCTCTTCAAGGACAAAAAATTCAAGGGCCAAAATGCCTCTTAGGTCCAGCTCTTCTGCCATGCGTACGGCATAGGTTTCTGCTTGCTTTTTGACGGCATCCGACACACAAGCAGGGACAATCGTTTGATGCAAAATGCCTTGCTGATGGGTGTTTTCACCGATGGGAAACAAGGAGGTTTGACCAGAGGCATTGCGTGCGATGATTGCAGATATTTCGGTCACAAAAGGCACATAGGCCTCCATCACGGCGTGCTTGAAGCCCGATTCCTGCCAGATGGCTTCCGGGTTATCTTCGGGCGTAAGGAGGATTTGCCCCTTGCCATCATAGCCAAGCTCTTGCGTTTTTAAGATCGCTTTGGTGCCACCCAGCGTTTCAAACGCCTTCTGGCACGTGCTGGCGGAGGTGACTTCCTGATGGGCTGCCGTTGGAATGTCAATGCGTTTGGCATAGGCTTTTTCACGCAGGCGATTTTGGGCCAGATGCAGAATATCCGGATGGGGATAGGTTGGGCACTTTAAGGCGAGGTTTTTGAGCGTGTGCTGTGGAATATTCTCAAACTCAAAGGTGATCACATCCACCGAAGAGGCAAAGGCATCCAGTGCCTGGATGTTGTCATAAGCGCTGCATATAAAATGATGCGCGATCGCTGCGGCAGGGCATTCTTTTTCCGGGCTGAAGATGTGCACGCGGTAGCCAAGGGCAATCGCTGCCATCGCCGACATTTGACCTAGCTGCCCTCCACCGATAATGCCAATAGTCGCGCCGGGAAGAATAGGTGCCGGTTTCATGAAGGAGTTGCCTGTTGTTTAGAAAGTGGCTGGAATTTATAAGTGTTTCAGGTATTTTTCCAGCTTTTTCTTGCGGTTGACGCCGGTGCCAATGCGGATAATGTGGTTGCCGCGCGTCATAATGCCCAGGAAGGGGAGGTCATCTGCCTGCGCCCCTAAGCGGTTAAGTTGCGACAGGAGCAAATGCTTCTTGGCGCGCGAACTAATGAGGGGGGTAAACGGAATGGTCATCGGACGTGTGTTCAGATATTTGGTCAGCTCCTCTTCGCTATCCATCACGGCAATGGCCATGATACGGAGGCCTTTGGGCATATATTCCTTGGCGATATCGACCACATCGTTGAAGTTGCTATCGCAAGTGCTGCAGTCGTCGTTGTAGACATAGACCAGCATCATGTAGCCTTTTTCGGCGGCTTTTTCGAGCAGGAAGGTGATTTCTGCAGTATTAATACGCACAATGCTGTTTTGGTAGCGACTGGGCGCGTGGATACCAAAGATGCTTAAAAAACGGCCCCATGTGTTGTAGACTGCCAGGTCAAGTACGTGGCCGACAGGAGATTGTATCAAGGCAGGAGGTGCCATGGAGCGGCCGGGGATCCAGGCGATGATCAACACAATCGTGAGGAGCGCACATTGGCGAAGATAATACCAGAATACATGCATGAGAGTCCCACCATCTCTTAAGAAAGTTATAAGCTTTACATCTATCTTTCTCATGCTATAGGGTGTCCCGTCTTAACACAAGTGGAATAAGGCCGGTGGAAATACATTTTTACATCATGGATGGTGCGGGCAATCGCTTTGTGATCCTCGATGGGCGAAGCCGAGTATTGACGGTGGATGAGGCAATGGTGCAGATGCTTTCTTCGCCACAACATCCGGTAACCAGTGGTTGTGACCAACTGATTGTATTAGAATCTCCGGATGCAGGTTCGGCAGCCGATGTTGGCTTGCAGATTTTTAATGCCGATGGGGGTGAGGTGAGTGCTTGCGGGAACGCCACGCGTTGTATCGCGGATTTGCTGATGAGGGAGCAGGGAAAGGAGCGGCTCACCATTGCCACCAAAGCAGGTGTGTTAGAAGCATGGAAGACCGCAGATGGGATTTGGGTGGATATGGGATTGCCACGCACAGACTGGCAAGAGATTCCCCTTTCAAAAGAGTGTGATACAAGCAATATATTACCTGATGAAAGAGGATTAAAAAACGGGGTGGCCGTTTCTATGGGCAACCCCCATGCGGTCTTTTTTGTACCGAGTGTGGATGCTATTGACCTGGAGTCTGAGGGTGCAGCTTTAGAACACCATCCGCTTTTTCCTGAGCGTGCGAATATTAGTATTGTGGAGGTGCAAGACGCGCAAACGGTGAAGGCGCGCGTGTGGGAGCGTGGCGTGGGAGAAACGCAGGCGTGCGGTACGGGTGCTTGCGCGATTGCGGTGGCAGCGCATCAGCGTGGCTTAACAGGCAGAGAAGTGCAAGTGCACTTGCCTGGCGGTGTATTGCCCATTTACTGGCGTAAAGAGGATGATCATGTGCTGATGAGCGGCCCTGTGACCTTGCACCGGGAGGGCGTGCTGTGAGTAAGGTTGAGATCAAAACCTTTGGCTGCCGCCTCAACAGTTATGAGAGTGCGGTGATTGCTACCCAGCTGGATAGGGAGGATGCTGAGCCGCTGGCAGTGTTTAACACATGTGCGGTGACCAAAGAGGCCGAGCGTCAGGCACGCCAGGCCATTCGGCAATACCATCGCAAGCATCCAGAAAAGTCCATTGTGGTTACGGGCTGCGCGGCGCAGATAGACCCGGAGGCGTATGCCAAGCTGCCTGGCGTGACGCGTGTGGTAGGCAATGACCAAAAATTTTCTTTGCATGCCTATCAATTGGACCAGGAGAAGGCGCAAGAGGCCAAGATTGTGGTCGGCGATATTGAAGCGGTCAAGGAAACGGCCGGGCATTTGGTGGCAGGTTTTGAAGGCCGTGCGCGCGCTTTTGTGCAGGTGCAAAATGGCTGTAATCATCGCTGTACGTTCTGCATTATCCCTTATGGCAGGGGTAATAGCCGTAGCGTGCCGCTTGGTGAAGTGGTGAAGCAGATGCAGCATTTGGTGGAACAGGGCTACCAGGAAATGGTGTTGACGGGGGTGGATATGACGGCTTACGGGCAGGATTTGCCAGGTGGCATGACACTGGGGCAAATGGTCAAGCGTGTGCTCAAACTGGTGCCGGACTTACCGCGCTTGCGGCTTTCTTCGGTGGATGTAGCAGAGATTGACGCGGATTTGCTGGATGTGATTGCGGAGAATGAACGCTTTATGCCGCATCTGCATATTAGCCTGCAGTCGGGTGATGATATGATTTTAAAGCGGATGAAACGCCGCCATACGCGCCAGCAGGTGCTGGATTTTTGTGCGCAGGTACGGAGATTGCGCCCGGAAGTGGTGTTTGGCGCGGATATTATTGCAGGCTTTCCAACGGAAACCGATGCACAGTTTAGGCGTAGCCTGGACCTTGTGGAAGAGGCGCCGTTGACTTATGTGCATGGTTTTTCCTATTCCAAACGTGAGGGGACACCGGCTGCCAGAATACCAGAAAGCAAACAGGTGCCAGTTGCCATACGCAAGGCGCGGACCAAGCAATTGCGGGCAGCAGCAGAGACCCAACATGTGCGTTATCTCAAAACGCGGGTGGGGCAGGTGGAACAAGTGGTGGTGGAACAAAATGGTATGGGGCGTAGCGAGGGTTTTGCGCGTGTGCGCCTGTTGCACCCTTATCCGGAAGGCAGCGTGCAGCAGGTGAGGGTGGGAAGCCAGCAAGAAGGATGCCTGGTGGAGGCTTAAACCAAGAGCTTATGCCAGTTATTCAACATGATGCCTCGGTTGTAAAGAAGGTGTGGAAGGAAGCGGGAAAGCGCTTGCGTGATGCAAACTTTCCCACGCCGCTGCTGGATGCCAGGCTGTTGCTGCAGCATGCGGCAGGACTTTCTTACGAGGATATATTGCGCGACCCTTCTTATGTGTTGCCAGCAGAAGCCTTGCAGCAATTTCAGACGATGCTGCAACGGCGTATGCAGCATGAGCCAGTGGCCAAGATTATCGAACAAAAGCATTTTTGGACGTTAACGCTCAAAACCAATCAACATACGCTGGACCCAAGGCCTGATAGCGAAACATTGATTCATGTGGCGCAGCATGTGTTTCCGGATACACGAACAGAGCTGGATGTACTGGATATGGGGACGGGGACAGGGTGCTTGTTGCTGGCGATCTTAAGTGAGTATAGCCAAGCGCAGGGCGTGGGAGTAGACCGTTCACTAGAGGCGCTGGCGGTAGCAAAAGAAAATGCAGCACGTGCAGAGCTTGCGGAGCGAACGCGTTTTTTACAGAGTGATTGGGGGAAGGTTATTGAGGAGGAGACCTTCGACCTGATTTTAGCCAATCCGCCTTATATTCCTTCGGCCGTGATTCCAACATTGGCAAAGGAAGTGAAGGAGTATGATCCACTATCGGCGCTCGATGGCGGAAAAGACGGGCTGGATGCTTACCGTGCGTTGCTGCCGGATATGGCACGTTTGCTGAGACCAACGGGTGTGGGATTGCTAGAAATTGGTATCAAGCAGGAGGAAGCGCTGAAGGTGCTGGTGGAGGCGCAGGAAGGGCTGGAGTGGGATGGGGTGACGCCGGACCTGGCCGGTGTGATTCGTTGTGTGACGGTGCGCCGGGCGGCCGCCAGTTAGCTTACCGTGTGTTACGATGCTTTGCTTTTGGGACCGGCTTCGGTCTTTGCTTCGGTCTGAGCAGCGCCTGATGCAACGCCAACCATCGCTGGGCGCAACAGGCGGTCTTTGATCTTAAATCCACGCTGCATGACTTCTACAACGGTGCCTTCTGCGATTCCTGTGCCTGGTACTTGCATCACGGCTTGATGCTCATCCGGATTAAAGCGTTGGTCTTTTGGGTCGATTGCGACAATCCCGTGCTTGCTCAGTGCTTGTTCCAACGTATTGCGTGTGAGTTGTACACCTTCATAGATATTTTTTAGCAACGCATGTTCGGCACGTTCTTGTTCCGGCACGGAGTCTTCGGCGCGTTGCAGATTATCCAATACGCCGAGCATATCCATCGCAAAGCTGCTGATGCTATAGGCATGGGCATCCTGAACATCTTTAGCGGTGCGTTTGCGTAGGTTCTGCATCTCCGCCATGGTACGCAGGAGTTGGTCTTCTAATTTGCTGACTTCTTCTTCCAAATTCACAGGCGCGGCTTCTGTTGCTGCCGCTTCTTCAGGCGCTTCTGCTGCAGGGTCAGGCGTTGAAGATGTATTTTGCTCTTCTTCAGGTGCGTTTTCTGCGCTTGTCTCGTCCGTTTTTTTAGAACTGTTATTCGTCATAATGTGCTCTATCGTTGCATTATAAGAGGACTGCCTGCTAGTATGTAGGGCGTTTTTTAATAAGTTCAAGGGAGAGGTTATGTCTATTCGTCCTTCCGGGCGTGCACCAGATGCGTTGCGCACGTTTTCTTTAGAGGTAGGTGTGAATGATTACGCCGAAGGGAGCTGCTTGATTACGATTGGCAAGACCTCTGTTTTGTGTACGGCTACGGTAGAAGAAAAGGTGCCGCCCTTTTTGCGTGGGAAGCGAAAAGGCTGGCTGACGGCGGAATATGGGATGCTGCCGCGTGCCACACATAGCCGTACGGGCAGGGAGGCAGCCCGCGGAAAGCAAGGTGGTCGTACTGTTGAAATTCAAAGGCTTATAGGAAGATCCTTGCGTTCTGTATTAAATATGGAAAAGCTAGGTGAGCGGCAAATTATTATTGATTGTGATGTGATCCATGCCGATGGTGGCACGCGTACCGCAGCCATTACCGGAGGCTATGTGGCGCTCTATCAAGCGCTCCAACATTTGGTGGAAAAAGGCCCGCTTGCGCGCATTCCTCTGACTGGTGCGGTGGCGGCTATTTCGGCTGGTATTTATCGCAATACGCCGCTGCTGGATTTGGAATATGCGGAAGATAGCGCGGCAGAAGCCGATGCCAATTTTGTGTTAAGCGATCGTGGTGGTGTGGTTGAGATTCAGGCGACTGCAGAGGAAAAGCCCTTTAGCGAAGAACAATTTTCTTCACTTTTTACGCTGGCAAAGTAGGGAGTGGCGGAGCTTTGTGAAGCGCAACGCAACGCGCTTGGGATAGAGTGATGCCTCAAAATTTG
>JANQHP010000113.1 GCA_028282625.1 Rickettsiales bacterium
TGCGCTTCACCCTGGCCTCGGTAAGGCAGGAGGTAGATCTAAGCTTCACCGAGCCTTATTTCATGGGCAAGGAAATTGCCGCTGGGTTTGACCTTTTCCGTGTCCAGTTAGACGGGAGCGCCTCTCAGTCCAATCGAAGCTATAGCAACGACACGGTGGGCGGGGCCGTGCGCGCCACCTATGCGATTACCGAGCATCTTTCCCACGCCGTGCGCTATGCCTACAAGTCCGACGACATCACCGATATTGATGCCACCGCCTCACAGTTTGTGCAGCGTCAGGCCGGCAAAAACAGCACCTCGCTTGTTGGCCATTCCTTGATCTTGGATAGGCTCGACAGCAAGCAATCCCCAAGCGAGGGCTACCATGTCCGCCTGAATCAAGACCTCGCCGGCATTGGGGGGGACAGCAAATTTTTGCGCACCGAACTGCGCAGCGCCTACTACCGCCCGGTATTTGCCGACCGGCGCGACTGGGTGTTTAAAGCCTCGCTTAGGGGCGGCTATATCTGGGGTTATGACAGCAACGAAGATATCCGTATCAACGAGCGGTTTTTTATGGGCGGCAACGAAGTGCGCGGCTTTGAGAGCGATGGGATTGGCCCACGCGACCAAGCCAGCAATGACCCGCTTGGCGGCAATCTCTACAGCTCTGCCTCGCTGGAAATGACCTTCCCGCTTGGTCTGCCTGAAGAGCTCGGCTTTTCCGGTTCCATCTTTGCCGATGCCGGCACGCTCTTTGAAAACGACGACGAAGACAATCCTGGACTTGGCACGGTCTTAACCGATGCCTCTCCACGCGCTTCGGTTGGCTTCGGAGTGGGCTGGACCTCGCCCTTTGGCCCCATTCGTGTGGACCTTGCCGCACCGTTGGTCAAAGAATCCTACGACGAAACCGAACATGTGCGCCTGAATTTTGGCACACGCTTTTAAAAGAACGTAAGGGCCACCCGCGCCCTGTATGCATAAACAAAGGAGGGTTCCTCATGTCTTATATTCCCAACATCCCGAGCCTGATCGCACGCATCTTTCTCCTGGTCTTGATGGTGCCGGGTGCTGCCCTGGCAGAAGGCGAGCATCTGGTGGTGGTGGATGTGAAGCGCATTGTGTCTGAGTCCCTGGCGGCCAAGCATGTTGCCAAGCAGATCGATAAAAAGCGCCAGGAATACCAAGACCAGGTCAACGAGGAAGAAGAGGCCCTGCGTAAAGAAGAACAAGAGCTTTCCAGCCAGCGTTCGGTGTTGGCGCAGGACGTCTTTGAGGAGCGGATGAAGGGCTTTGGTCAAAAAATCCGTGAGGTGCGCGAAAGCGTGGATAAGCGCCGCGGCATTTTGGAAAATGCCTATGTCAAAGCGCTTTCCGTGATTCAGGAAAAAACGCTTGCCGTCATTGAAGATCTTGCCAAAGAGCGTGGCTTCACCGCCGCGCTGCCCAAATCCCAGCTGCTTTATATGGCCGAAGGCAAGGATATCTCCAACGACGTGCTGGAGGCCCTCAACGATAGCTTGCCGCGTCTTAAGGTAGAAATTGAAGATTAGTTTGCACGGTTCTATCGTCCAGAAAATAGGCCAAAAAACGCCTTGCCATCAGAAGGGTTGAGCCATGCCCGATCGTCGCTTTTTTCGTAACCATGGCCCGTTCTCCCTTGCAGCGCTCGCAGCCGCGGTGGAAGGAGACCTCGCGCCGTGCCCAAACCCCGATCTTCGCATGGAGGATGTGGCACCCCTGCAAGAGGCCACCTCTAGCACCATCAGCTTTTTGGATAACCCCGCCTACGTGGAGCATTTTGCAGCGTCCAAGGCTGGCGCCTGCGTCGTGGCACCCAAATTTGCCGACAAAGCGCCGGAGCAGATGGCCCTGATCCTGCACGAGGCCCCTTACGCGGCCTATGCCCAGATTGCAGCCCTCTTTTACCCCGAAGCCGCCGGCCCCTCTCTTGCCGCCACGCGTGAGGAAGAAGCGCCGCCTCCTTTGGTGCACCCCCGCGCCATCGTCGAAGAAACGGCCACGCTTGCGCCCGGTTGGTCCATCGGTCCGGGTGCCTATATCGGGCCGGGCGTGACCATCGGTCAAGGCACCATCATCCACGCCAATGTCACCGTCACACACGCCACCATCGGCGCGCGCGCGGTGCTGCATCCGGGCGTCTGCATCGGGCAGGATGGCTTTGGCTACGCGCAGCAGGAGGGGCAGCATCGCAAAATCCCGCAGCTTGGATGCGTGGTGATCGAAGACGACGTCGAAATTGGTGCCGGCAGCACGATCGACCGAGGCAGCGGCCCCAACACGATCATCGGTGCTGGCAGCAAGCTTGATAATCTTGTCCAGATCGGGCATAACGTGCGTGTTGGGCGCGGATGCATTCTGGTCGCGCAGGTGGGCATTGCCGGGAGCACCACCATTGGCGATTACACCGTAATTGCAGGCCAGGCGGGCATCGGCGGGCATTTAACCATTGGCTCTGGTGTCCAGATCGCGGCCAAAAGCGGCGTGGTGCGCGACGTGCCCGATGGCGAGCGGATTGGCGGCATTCCGGCCATTCCAACCAAACAATATTTCCGGCAGGTGCACGCCATCGCACAGCTGGGCAAGCCGAAGAAAAACAAGGAAGAGGCCTGATCGATGATCGATATCAATCAAATTATGGAGATGATTCCCCACCGTTATCCGTTTTTGATGGTGGACCGCGTCACCGAAGTTGTGCCCGGAGAGCGGGCGCTTGGCATCAAAAATGTGACGCTAAACGAGCCGCATTTTACCGGCCATTTTCCTCGGAAGCCCGTGATGCCGGGCGTGCTGATCATTGAAGCGCTCGCGCAAGTATCCGCCGTATTGGTGGTGGAAACGCTGGAAGGCGCGGCCGCTGGCAAGCTGGTCTATTTCACTTCCATTGAGCAGGCGCGCTTTCGGCGACCTGTGGAGCCAGGCGACCAGCTGATGCTGCACTCCAAGGCCTTGCGGCACAAGCGCAATCTGTGGAAATTTGAAGTCTTTGCCGAGGTCGATGGGCAGCGCGCTGCCGAAGCGCAGATTGCCGCGATGATTATGGAAGATTAGCCTCCCCTCTCTTTTCATTTTTCCTCTATTTTCAATATATTCCACTAGTTAGTTTATGAGCATACATCCCGCCGCCATCGTCGAAAAAGGTGCCCAGATCGCCGCCGATGTGAGCATCGGGCCTTATTGCCATATCGGCGCGGAGGTGGTGCTGGAAGAGGGGGTGGTGTTGCACAGCCATGTGGTGATTGGCGGGATCACCACGGTTGGAAAAGGTACCGAAATTTTTCCCTTTGCCTCCCTTGGCTTAGCCCCGCAGGACCTCAAATATCGCGGCGAAAAGAGCCGCTTGCTTATTGGCGAGCGCAACGTCATCCGCGAGCATGTGACGATCAATCCCGGTACTGCCGGCGACCGGATGGAAACGCGCGTGGGCGACGGATGCCTACTCATGGTCGGGGTGCATATCGGGCATGATTGCGTCGTAGGCCATCGCTGCATTCTTGCCAATAACGCGACCCTTGCCGGCCATGTGGTGCTGGAAGACCATGTCGTCATCGGCGGGCTGTCGGCGGTTCATCAATTTGTGCAGATCGGCGCGCATGCCATGATTGGCGGCATGTCCGGCATTGAGGGCGACATCCCCCCCTTCACCTCGGCCATGGGTGAGCGCGCCAAGATCGCCGGGCTCAACCTGACGGGGCTCAAGCGCCGCGACTTCACGCGCGAACAGATGCACACACTCCGCAAGGCCTACCAATCCCTCTTTCATGGCGACAAGCCGCAGGAAGAGCGCACCGAGCAAACCGCCGCCGCCTTCGCAGATAGCGCCGATGCCATGCAGATGATCGCGTTTCTTCAGTCCAGCGCGCGCAAGCGGCCCTTGTGCAAAATCGCCGGTGACTAAGCACTGTTGAGCTTTTGTGTGAGGATGGCCATGACGCGATTTTTGATGAGAAACAAAGGAATGTTTGAGGGTGACTAACGCACCAAACACCTCCCAAGCCACGCTTGGCGTGCTCGCTGGCAGTGGCAATTTGCCCCCCGAAATCATCCGGGCCTGCGAGGCCCAGCAACGTCCCTGTTTCGTGGTCGGGTTTGAGGGCATCACGCCGCCCGCCGCGCTGGAACACGTCCCACATCACGTTGCCAATATCGGGCAGGTCGGCCATATTATCGCGTGCTTGCGTGCCCATCACGTGAGCCAAATCGTGCTGGCCGGACGCGTGGGCAGGCCCGACCCGGCCACGCTCAAGCTCGATTTTGGCGCCTGGCGCTTGGCGCACCGATTCGCCCAGCTCCCCTCACATGGCGATGACCAGATCTTCTCCGCCATCATTGCGTTTTTGGAAGCGCGCGGCTTTGAGGTCATCGGCGCGCACGACATCCTCTCTCCCCTGCTGATGCCCAAAGGACCGCTAGGCCGCATCACGCCCAACAAGACCGCCGAGCGTGACATTCAGCTTGGCATCCAGGCAACGAAAGCCCTGGGCGCGCTGGATATCGGCCAGGCCGCCATCGTGCAGCAAGGCCAGATTCTGGGCCTGGAGGCCGCCGAAGGGACCGACGCGCTGCTGGCACGCTGCGGCCCGCTTCAGGCGCGCGGCCTCGGCGGCGTGCTGGTCAAAACGCTCAAGCCCGGTCAGGACAAGCGGGTGGACCTGCCTTCCATCGGCGTGCACACCATCGGCATGCTGGCGCGCGGCGGCTATCAGGGCGTCGCCCTTTCGGCTGGTGGCGCCTTGGTCATCGACCGCGAGGCCGTACAAAAAGCCGCGGAGGAAGCCGGGCTGTTCGTCGTCGGCGTGCCCACCGACTGAAGCGCTTGCACCAGGTGCATGGCAGCGCTATACTGCTTCTTCAAAAGCAACGTCATGCATCCGATAGGTTTCTCATGCTTCCCCTTGGCACCTGGATCTATACCAAATTCTTTGGCACCTGCGTGGGTGAAGATATCTATGGCAACCGCTATTTCCAAAGCAGCCGCACCCGCGGCCAGCATATCGGCAAGCCCGGCACCCAGCGCCGCTGGGTCCGCTATAAAGGGCGCCCCGAACCCTCCAAAATTCCACCCGCCTGGCATAGCTGGATGCATTACATCACCGACGAGATTCCAAGCCAAACCACCGAATCCGCGCAATATGCCTGGGAAAAGCCCCACCTTCCCAATCTGACCGGCACCACGCTTGCCTACCTGCCTTCGGGCCATAAAAAAGCCGGCGGCAAACGGGCGAAAACCACGGCGGATTACCAGGCCTGGAAGCCTTAGACCTTCATGTAAAAAACGGAACCATCGATGCAACGCAACCATGTTGAAACCCTGATCGGAGCCATTGTGCTGGCCGTAGCCGCAAGCTTCATCACCATTGTCTACCAAAGCGGCAATGTAGGCACGCCGAGCAACGCCTACCATGTCCAGGCGCATTTTGACAAAGCCGATGGCTTAAGCGTGGGCAGCGACGTGCGCATCAGCGGGCTGAAAGTCGGCACCGTGACCGACCTTGCCATCGACCCTGCCACCTATCTGGCGGTGGCCACCTTGGCGCTAAACAAATCCCTGCAGATCCCCAAAGATTCCTCCGCGCAAATCACCAGTGAAGGCTTGCTTGGCGGGCGCTATCTTTCGCTGGTCCCAGGCGCAGAAGAGCGCTCCTTGGCCGAAGGGGATCGCATCATCCACACGCAAGGCGCGGTCAATTTAGAAGAGTTGATTGGCAAATTTGCCTTTGGTAGCGCCGTAGAGGAAGAAGAAGACGACCTGCTCTAGCGCCATTCTTCTTGATATCTTGACCGTTCATCCTCTCGTCGTACCATCCTGCCATGCCTTCTGCTTCTGCCACCAACGCCACGCCCCCTGCCATCGCGGTCAAGGGACTGCACAAATCCTTTGGCCCCAAAAAGGTGCTGCGCGGCATTGACCTCACGCTGCAAAAAGGCGAGTCGCTGGTTGTGATCGGCGGGTCTGGTTCCGGGAAGTCGGTCCTGATTAAAAGCATCATCGGACTGCTGCCGCCCACCAAGGGCACCATTGCCATTGATGGCCAGGATACCACGCATCTTTCCACCCGCGCCCGCAATGAAGTCATGCACAAATTTGGCTATTTGTTTCAGGGCGGCGCGCTGTTTGATAGCCTGCCCATTTGGGAGAATATCGCCTTTGGGCTGATCCAGGCCGAAGGCATGCCGCGCGCCCAAGCCAAGGAGGTTGCTCTGCAAAAGCTCCTGCAGGTGGGCATGGAAAAATCTGTGGGCGACCTTTACCCCGCCGAACTTTCGGGCGGCATGCAAAAGCGCGTTTCCCTGGCGCGTGCCATTGCCACCGACCCGGAAATCATCTTCTTTGATGAGCCGACCACCGGGCTGGATCCCATCATGGCCGACGTCATCAACAACCTGATTGTGCAATGTTCCCAGCAGCTTGGCGCGACCACCATCACCATCACGCACGACATGCATTCCGCCCAGAAAATCGCGGACCGCATGGCCATGATCTATCAGGGTACCTTCATCTGGGAAGGAGACAAAAACCAGATCGAACAAAGCGGCAACGATTACGTCGACCAATTTATCCATGGCCGCGCCGAAGGCCCGATCGAGATCAAACTCCAGGACCATTAGTTCGGCGCACCCCAA
>JANQHP010000142.1 GCA_028282625.1 Rickettsiales bacterium
ACCCGATCAAGGATGTGTATAAAACCGACCTATATGCGTTGGCACGCTGGCGCAATGCGCACACGCCGCCGCACGCCAAAGGTCCCGATGGGTCGGTCATGCCAGAAGCCATCCTCACCAAGGCACCCACGGCAGAGCTAAGGCCAGATCAGAAGGATGAAGACAGCCTACCGCCCTACCCGGAACTTGACGTTGTGCTAAAACGCTTGATTGAGGCAGATGAAGGCATCGAAAAAATCGTTGCAGATGGGTGGGATGCCACTATGGTACAGCACGTAGCGCATTTGCTGCTTCGCGCGGAATATAAACGACGGCAATCTGCGCCCGGCACCATCATCTCTTCCCGTCCTTTTGGACGCGACCGACGCTATCCTATGACGAACCATTATAAAGGATAAAGGCTTTATGCCCGCTTTTCATACCCGCTTTGCACCCAGCCCCACCGGCTATTTGCATCTGGGCAATCTGCGTACTGCGCTGCTGTGCTTCCTGTATGCGCGCAAGGAGGGCGGTCAGCTCACGCTGCGGATTGATGATACCGACACCGAGCGCTCCAAGGAAATCTACGCTGAGGCGATTCAGCGTGACCTTGATTGGCTTGGCATCAGCTGGGACCACATCGCCTATCAGAGCAAGCGGATGGAGGCATACGCCGCGGCAGTCCAGCAACTCAAAGCATCTGGCAGACTGTACCCTTGCTATGAAAGCCAGGAGGAGTTGGAGATCAAGCGCAAGATGCAGCTCTCGCGGGGGCTCCCGCCAATCTATGACCGTGAAGCGCAGCGCTTAAGCGACACCCAAAAAGCCGCCTACGAAAAAGAGGGGCGTATGCCGCATTGGCGCTTTTTGCTCGAGGAAAAAGAGATTGTCTGGGAGGATGAAATCCGTGGTCCTGTACAGTTTCAAAGCCAGCATATGAGCGACCCGATCCTGGTCCGGGAAAATGGCCTTTATACCTACATGCTGCCTTCCACCGTGGATGATATCGAAATGGGCATCACCCATGTGCTGCGCGGGGAAGACCATGTGAGTAACACCGCGATCCAGATCCAGCTGTTTGAAGCGCTGGGTGGGAAAGTGCCCACCTTCGCGCACAATGCCTTGATCAAAAGCAGCGAGGGCAAGCTTTCCAAGCGCAAGGGATCGGAGGGCATGGAAACGCTCAAGGAGGCCGGCATTGCGTCGCTACCGCTTGCAAGCTTCCTCGCGCGGGTGGGCAGCAGCCATGCCGTCGATCTAGCAGAAAGCATGGAAGCGCTGATCGAGGAGTTTTCGATCCAGCAATTCAGCCGTGCGACCTGCTCCTACCAATTGGACGATATCACGCGGCTGAACACCAAATGGCTGCACGGCCTTTCCTTTGAGCAGGCGGCTACGCTCTTCCCAGCCGGCAGCCCTGTGGAAGAGGATTTCTGGCTTGCCGTGCGTGGGAACATCGCCCATATCGACGAGGCCAACGCGTGGTGGAACCTCTGCCACAGCCCGATCACACCTGTCATCGATGCAACCGATCAGGATTTCCTTGCGCACGCCGCCAAGCTCCTGCCGCCTGCCCCGTGGGATAGCACCACCTGGAAAAGCTGGACTGGCGCATTAAAAGAGGCTACAGATCGCAAGGGACGCTCGCTCTTTATGCCGCTTCGCCAGGCCTTAACCGCGATGGATCACGGGCCCGAGCTTGGTGTGCTGCTGCCGCTGATGGCGCCTGAGCGGGTACGTGCAAGACTGCAAGGCAAGGAAGCATAACGCCACATGGAACTCCATCTCACCAATAGCTTAAGCGGCAAGAAGGAGCGTTTTACTCCGCTCGACTCCAACAATATCGGCATGTATGTCTGCGGCCCAACCGTGTATGCCAGGGCGCATGTGGGCAATGCCCGCGCGGTAGTGGTCTATGATGTGCTCTACCGCTTGCTGCAACATGCCTTCCCCAAGGTGACCTATGTCCGCAACATCACCGACGTGGATGACAAAATCAACACGGCAGCCAAGGAAAATGGCGAGCCGATTTCTACGCTGACTGCGCGTGTGACTAAGTGGTTTCATGAGGATATGGCGGCTCTGGGCAACCTGCCGCCGAGCATCGAGCCGCGTGCGACCGCGCATATCGGGCCGATCATCGCACTGATTGAGCGCATGATGGCACGCGGGCACGCTTACATAGCAGAAAATCATGTGCTGTGTGATGTGCCCAGCATCAAAGAACAAGGCGACTACCATTATGGCCAGCTTTCGGGCAAAAAGCAGGAGGATCTGGTGGCAGGGGCACGCATCGAGGTAGAATCCTACAAGCGTCATCCAAGCGATTTTGTGCTGTGGAAACCCGCACCCACCACCGACGACCCTTCCAGTGTGTTTGAAAGCCCATGGGGCCCAGGTCGTCCGGGTTGGCATATTGAATGCTCCGCCATGAGCACGGAATATCTGACGCCAGATTTTGACATCCACGGTGGCGGGGCGGACCTTAAGTTCCCGCACCATGAAAACGAAATTGCCCAAAGCCGCTGCGCCAACCCAGGCAGCGCCTATGCACGCTATTGGGTGCATAATGGCTTTGTGACGGTCGAAGGCGAGAAAATGAGCAAGTCGCTGGGCAATATCACCACCGTGCACGCCCTACTTGAGCAAGGCTTTTCCGGTGAGGCTATCCGCTTGCATCTGCTTTCCAGGCATTATGCCAAGCCGCTGGATTTTACCACGCAAGGTCTAATGGAAGCCGAAAAAACGCTCGAAAAACTCTACCGCGCGCTTGCACTGGCCAATAAGCAGCAGGCAGAAGGTGCAGCGCCGGAAGAAGACCCTGCCGTGCGCGAGGCCATGGTCACGCGAACACACAATGCGCATCAGGCGTTTCTGGCCGCCCTTGCCGACGATATGAACACACCGGCCGCCCTCGCCGAACTTTACATCATGGCCAAAGGCATCCGCAGCTTGCAAGCCACGCCGCAGATGATAGCCTCCTTTAAAGAGGCCTGCGCGCTGCTTGGCATTGTGCAGGAAGACCCGGAAACCTGGCTTGCTGCGCGCTGGCCGGAGGTCGATGCCGATCAGGAAGCCTGGATTGAGCAGCAAATTGCCGCGCGCGCGGCAGCGAAAAAGGCGAAAGACTGGGCCAAGGCCGATGCGATTCGCGCCGAGCTAAGCGAAGCCGGTATCACCCTTGAAGATACCGCCGAAGGCACCCTCTGGCGCCAGTCCTAAATCTTAAACAT
>JANQHP010000145.1 GCA_028282625.1 Rickettsiales bacterium
TTGGGGAAACCGGCAGCGTTAGCTTCCAGTTCACGCGGGTTGGGCGCATCTTCTATCGTGCCGAAGCCGGCGACCCGGATACGGTATTTGAGCAGGCGCTGGAAGCTGGCGCCCAGGATTGCGAGTCCGATGCAAGCGGACATGTGATCACCACCGGCGCGGAAGATTTGCACAGCATCGCCGAAACGCTTGGCACAGCCCTTGGCGAACCCGAAAAAGCCCAGCTGGACTGGCAGGCCAACACGCCGATTGCGCTGGATGAAAAGGGCGCGGAGCAGGTGCTACGCCTGATTGATACGCTCGAAGACAGCGACGACGTGCAAACGGTCGCCTCCAATGCCGAGATTGCCGATGAGATTCTGGAAAAACTCACCGCGTAAGCGCCCCCAATGCCTGCGGCAAGGCCGCATAGTCCTGTGAGCACGCCCCCGCATCGGCCTCCCCCGCATCGGCCAGAGATCCACGAAACGGGGCCCTATCCTCCGCGCCGCGTGGCATGGTGGCAGCGTCTGCTGCAAATCGTGGCGCTGGTGGGGGTGGGCGTCCTCCTTGGCATCGGCAAAACGTTCCTTCTGCTTGGCAAAGGTCTGTGGCATGGCACCTCTGAGATCCTGCGCATGGTGTGGGCGCGGCTGTGGGGGCTGGCCTCCACGCTGCTTTCCTGGGCCTTGTTTCTAGGCATCCTTGGCGTGCTTGCCTGGCAATGGGGTCCCACGCGCCACGCGCTCCAGCAGGGCCTGCATCTGATCGAAACGCGGTGGGTCGAGATCCGTCGCAGTTTTTCTGCCTCTCCACCCGCGCTTTCTTTGCCGCAGCAAGACCCGTTATGGATGGAAAGGGACGCGGCGCCATGAGATCCGCGCCTGCCATGCGGCGCATTCTTGGGGTGGACCCGGGCTTAAATCATACCGGCTGGGGCGTGGTGGAATATGAAAACAACCATCTGCGTTATATCGCCTCAGGCACGCTTTCCCCTCCGGCAAAAAAAGGCGGCCACGCCGCACCACTGGCCGAGCGCCTGCTGCTGCTACAAGAAGGTCTCTCCCGCATCATCACGGCACACGCCCCCACCGAGGCCGCGCTGGAGGAGGTCTTTGTGAACCGCAATCCGCGCAGCTCGCTGCTGCTTGGGCATGCGCGGGGGGCCTTGCTGGTGACACTGGCCGCAGGAGGGCTCGTGCCGCAGGAATTTGCCCCCAATCTGGTCAAAAAAACGGTGGCCGGGGTGGGGCGCGCGGATAAAGGACAAATTCAGCACATGCTGAAACTGCTGCTGCCCCAGGCAAGCCCCGATAGCGCCGACGCCGCCGATGCCCTTGCCGTGGCCATCACCGCCGCGCATCTGGGGCTGTAAGGTAGGAGTCGCCTCATCAGAGACGTGAGGTGACTTCTGTGCGCAAGCGCAGCCTTTGCACCGCCAAATGCGCCTGCCACAACTGGCTCTCAAAACGGCGGAGCAAATGCTTTTCCGCTTCGGTGGGAGGACGCCTCTCAAGCTCGGCGGCAAAGGTGAGCATGATTTCCATCGCTTCCTGCAGAAGGTCCAGCGCTTCTTCAGGTGGCAAAGGAGAGGAGAGCGACACGGTGGTTCCTTTAGACGGGTAAACAAAACGACACCCATGCAGTGATGCACAGGTGCCGGGGTGTTCAAAAACCATGCCAGGATGGCCGCGACGTTTTCGATCGCAAGACCTATTCTATGACGCCGCCACCCCGACGTGAAGGTCGAGATGACAGTTTGGTATTACGGCAGATGTCACTGCCGCCTGACAAAAGGGTTTTGACGCCCCGGAATCCCACAGATTCTTAGACGCTATTAGAGCGTATTTTACGTTGTGGGTCAACAGCCTGTACGTGTAGGTGACTGGCGGCTGGTAGTGGTTGGTTACTGGTAACTGATGGTTGGTAGACGGATGCTGGAAGGAGGATAGGTGGCCCCCATATCAA
>JANQHP010000039.1 GCA_028282625.1 Rickettsiales bacterium
CAACCTCTAGCCTGCCAGTATCAAACGGAGTTCCCAGGTTAAGCCCGGGGCTTCCACGCCCGACACGGCAAACCGCCTACACGCCCTATACGCCCAGTAATTCCGAACAACGCTAGCCCCCCCCGTATTACCGCGGCTGCTGGCACGGAGTGAGCCGGGGCTTCTTCTGCGAGTACCGTCTTCATCTTCCTCGCTGAAAGAGTTTTACAACCCTAGGGCCTTCATCACTCACGCGGCATGGCTGCATCAGAGTTTCCTCCATTGTGCAATATTCCTCACTGCTGCCTCCCGTAGGAGTCTGGGCCGTATCTCAGTCCCAGTGTGGCTGATCATCCTCTCAGACCAGCTACGGATCGTCGCCTTGGTGAGCCATTACCTCACCAACAAGCTAATCCGGCGCGGGCCGATCTCATCGCGATAAATCTTTCCTCCGTAGAGAATATCCGGTATTAATCCCAGTTTCCCGGGGCTATTCCGAACGACGAGGTACGTTCCCACGTGTTACTCACCCGTTTGCCACTGTAATAACACCTAAAAGGTGCGTTCCCGTTTGACTTGCATGTGTTAAGCCTGCCGCCAGCGTTCATTCTGAGCCAGGATCAAACTCTTACGTTTTGATCCCTACTTCAAAAGAATTTAAGTAGGTATAATATATTGTTCAAATCACCCGAAAGTGTTTTGAGAATATCTTCACCCACACACTGCTTATTTGTCTTAAATTTCAAAGATAAATAAAAGCTGCAGTGCGTGAGTCGTAATGTATTACGCGCACCTGCTGCCTTCACTTATCGTGCTATTATTCTACTATGTCACACAGCGCGTTTTGCTTGGGCGGTGGATCACCGAAGCCCTCAAGCAAAACTAAAGCCCTTCTTGTTTAAGGGAGGAAGTTCCTCACCTCCTGCAAGAAGGGAGGCTGTTTATACGCAGCCCTTAAGCCCCTGTCAACGGGTTTATTGCACGCATGTGCATTTTTCTTTGCAAGAAGTCTCTTGGGCATCCAAACCTTTCCATGATGGTGTATGGTGCACCAAGGCGGCATGTGGGGGTGGGCCCGAAGAGGATGTGAAGGCAGCGCAAAGCTGCCCCACTATGACACAGCCCAGAAAAAGACTTGCATCGACAATACAAACCATATTATACACCAAAAAGATGTTTTATAAGGACGTGGCTGGGGTGCCCTATATGCCCTGCCGCTTTATTCTACATCCAAAACCATACCATGGTACATTTTTCTAGTAATAATAACAGGGGTTTAAAATGATTTCTCTACAAAAAACGGCCTTCTTCTATGTGGGTTTGATGCTTTCTCTTTTGGTGTATTCTCCGTATGCAGTCGCGGTCGAGTGTCATGCATCTTGGGCTGGACCAACGTGCAACCATACCAGTACGTTGCGCGAAATTGAGTGTAAAATTGAAGTGGTTGGCCCGCAAAACCCTCAGCAACATGTCTTGACGCAAGGGGAAATTAGTAATTGTGAGTTACATTCCGGGCCGGTCACCGACATTAATGATTGCCCCACCCGCACGAATTATGACGGGGATGAATGGCACAGCTGCAAAGACATGCTGGTGAATGTGGGCCCTATCGGCTACACTTTTGATTGCAACGTGACCTGCGGCAATGGACAAAGTTTCCATAAAGAAATAAAGCCGGGTCACGTTCCTTATGCGCAGGCCACCTCCACGGCGTCAACGGACTGTCAAAACTTTAAATTGGATAAAGAGGATAGCTTTGGCACATGCTATCGCCGTGATGACGATGGTCTGCATGCCATTCGTTCGATTGATTCCAAGTCGCTTTGCACGGATCTCGCGGTCGGATGCCCACCAGAAGATGACAATAACAACCCCAACAATCCAGGAGGCGGCTCCGACCCCAACATCACCACCGGATCCTCTAACCCAGATGGCGACGGAGGAGGCGACCACTTCGGACCTTGCAACTTTTTTCAGCATCCCAACTTCCCTTATTGCTGCCTGCATGGTCATGAAGGGTTCCAGTGTATTGAGGGACCAGATGGGCCGGATGCCTCGAACAATTTGTAAGCGCTGGGTGGGGTAGTGCGTTGTTTGAGCAGGGGTCTTAACCCCTTAAGGCCCCGCCGGCACACGAGTGCCGCGTCGCTTCGCTCCTAGTCGCACACGATGTGTGCTCCGGGGAAGTTCCACTCACCGCCCCCATATCCCCTCTTCCCCATGGGGGAGAGGGTTAGGGGGTGAGGGGGTGTTCTTTATATAAGAAAAGGGGGCCTTAACCCCCTTTAAATCCCCCGCCCTCGCATAAGCTTCCCCCTACGCTCGCAAGCGAGCTACGGAGGACAGGCGGCGTCGCTTCGCTCCTACTCGCGGGCTTACCCGCTCCTTAGGAGGTGCCCATGTCACCTCCTCATCCATCTATCATCCATTCTCTATTCTCTATCATCCGCCTGCGGGAGAGAGGGTGGGCACAACGTGCCCGGGCCTGTCTTGCCGTAGTACGCAGTACGTAGGCGGATGAGGGGTTTTACTTTTTTAGGTGCGTGATGGCAGGTGCCGCCTTGGACGCAGCGCGCTTAAGCGGCCTGTTTTTGTGGAGCTTGGACGTACGATGTGGAAGCGCGGTGCTGGGCTTCATGCGCAAGCAGCTGCTCTTTCATCTTCAGCCCGTAAGCATAGCCACCCAAACTTCCATCGCCTGCGATCACCCGGTGGCAGGGCACGATCAGCGCGATCTTGTTGGCACCGCAAGCGCTGCCCACCGCGCGGGCTGCTCCCGACCGGCCCAACTGCTTAGCCAGCGCGCCGTAACTGATCGCCTGCCCATAAGGCAGCGTCTGCAGCGCCTGCCACACCTCCAGCTGAAAACCGGTGCCAGTAAACGCAAGCGGCAGGTCAAAATCCTGCAATTGACCAGCATCATAAGCCGCAATCTGCGCGGCGGCTTCGCGGTAAAGCGCCTCGTCTTCCGGCGCATAGGTGCCCAGCGTCACGGCCTGCTCCACCGCACCTGGTGGCACGGAGGCTGCCGCACGCACACCTACAATGTTTCCATTCTCAATGGTGATATCCCATGGCATTTTTTCTCTCCCTTTTGTGTATCGTCTCTTTATACACCCTAACGGCCAATCCTGCCACCCCGATCACTCGTGAGAGGATTTCTTTCCTGCGCCAACCCTTCCACAAATTTCTTAGACCTTTCCCCATCCGCGCCGGGGCCGCCGCTTTGCCCACGCTGGGCACTGCGGCCTTCCCTCCATTGCCCGATGGCACCCTGCAAGCGCGCATCGGCCACTTCGTGCTCTTGACCTAACAAAGTCACCCTCGCCTCGCCGATATAATCCAGCAGCTGGTTCCACCCTTCTTGTGTAAACAGGAACGAGTAGGAGCGCCCGCTATCACCACCATCATGCGAAATCACTTTACTCTGTGCCCGCAATCCTTGCGCCGCATCTATAGTAGTGCGGATGCCTGCATCTTCTATGAGTATACGTATCAGCGTAAAGTTAAAATCTGTTATGTTTGCGTTCGTGCGTATCATTAAGTGAGTATCCTGATGCATCGATACTTGCGGACTGACCGATGGAATGGTGAGCGCAAAAGGAAACCCTTCTCTTTTATGGTAACTGAGCACATCACGCTCTTTCGCATGCGCTAAATCAAGCCCTGCGTTAACGATTTCTTCCAAAAGAACACGGACCGCTTTCATCGCCTCTTCAGGACCTTCGTTCTTAGGCTTTGCCGTTGATAGGTCAGGGCTTTCAACAGATCTCGCTTCTTTAAGCACCCTTTGCGTCGCTTCCATAAATTGTTTAGCAAGAGCCTGATCCGCCAATTGCTGCAGTACCGTTTTTTTGCCTGGTTTTTCGTCCATGGTTGCCTCTGTTTTCTTAAGGGAGGTTGTGTTTTCACCACAACTTTAACATGAAAACATTAGCAAAATATTAAACCAACAGCAATCCTATCGGCATAAGATCGATGCGGCAGGGAAAAGGGGTTCACGCCATAACCTAGATGTAACATCTAGACACGATACCCACACGATCCATTTTGTGCCGAAAATTGTCCTTTTTTTAAGAACCGGAGCGCAGAAAAAGGTGGTTTAGGCCCTACTCTTTCATGCTTTATGCGGTGGATTTTGGATGATTTTGAAGCCGAAAATACACTGAGATTTTTGAGCATAGTGGGGCTATGTGAATAAAATCGAGGGGTATTTGCAGGCCAAAAGCACCAAAAGACACCCATAAATGGGTGGGAGAGTAGGGTCTAGGCCAAAAAGGGCGTGTGGATTGCTAGATATGCAGAGCGCGGTCGTAAGCTTCTAACACCGACTCATGCAGCATTTCTGAAAGCGTTGGGTGCGGGAACACCGTATGCATCAGCTCGGCTTCGGTCAGTTCGGAGCTCAGTGCCAGCGCAAAGCTGTGGATCAGCTCGGTGACTTCTGCGCCCACCATATGCGCACCAAGCAGCGCGCCGGTGTTGGCATCAAACAGCGTTTTGATCATCCCCTCAGACTTGCCACTTGCCAGCGCCTTGCCATTGCCCAGAAACGGGAAACGCCCAACCTTGACCTTATTATAGCCTGCCGCTTTGGCCGCTGCCTCGCTTAAGCCCACGCTCGCAATTTGCGGGTAGGTATAGGTACAGCCTGGAATATGGCTGGTTTTCAGCGGATGCGGGTCCACCAGCTTGTTGCCCTGCTTTTTCGCAATGGCCTCTACGCAGATGATGCCCTCATGGCTTGCCTTGTGCGCGAGCCAGGGGCCCGCCACCAGATCGCCAATCGCATAGATGCCCGGCTCGCCCGTCTCAAGCCAGGGATCCACCGCCACATGCCCGCGCTCGGTAGCCACGCCGGTGCCTTCCAGCCCCAAGCCTTCAATATTGGGTACAATGCCGACGGCCACAATCACGCGGTCAAAGCTCTGCTCCTTCGCCTTGCCTTCCACTTCCAGCGTGGCTTTCACACCCTGCTTGCTACTTTTGAGCGCTTTCACGCCCGCCTTGGTGTGGATCTTCATGCCTTGTGCCTCAAAGGCTTGATGCGCCTGCGCCGATATTTCTTCATCTTCGGCCGGCAGGATGCGATCTGCCACTTCCACCACCGTGGTCGGCACGCCAAGTTGGGTATAGAAGCTTGCAAACTCCATCCCGATCGCGCCACTGCCAATGACCAGCAGCGACTTTGGCGCGCTTTCAGGCACCAGCGCGTCGCGATAGGTCACAATATGTTTGCCATCCGGCTCAAGACCCGGCAACACGCGTGCCCTTGCACCCGTCGCTAAAATAATATGCGGCGCCTGCACATCCGCCACCTTCTTCGCGTTTTTTTCCGCGCTTTCCATCACACGCACCGCGCCCTTGCCGCTCAAACTCCCATGCCCGGTGATCACCTCCACCTGGTGCTTTTTCATCAGATGCCCGATCCCGCCGGTCAGCTGCGCGGAAACTTCGCGCGAGCGCTTCACCATCTTCTTGATATCAAAGCTCACCTCACCCACCTGCACGCCAAAGGCCTCGGCCTCCTTCACCGCACGGTAGGTTTCTGCACTTTTCAGCAGCGCCTTGGTGGGGATGCAGCCCCAATTCAGGCACACCCCGCCCAGATGCTCGCGCTCCACCAGCGCGACCTTCATACCCAGCTGACTCGCACGAATCGCGGCCACATACCCGCCGGGCCCCCCGCCGATGATGATGATGTCATGTGTGTTGGTCATGAATCTTTCTCCTGCATCTTTTTTGCTTGTTGCATCACTTTTTCTAAGGGCGGCAAATCATTCTGAATAGTTTGCCACACTATCTCGGGGCTTATTGTACCCAAATAATCATGGACCAACACATTTCTAAAATCCGCAATATCTTGCCACGGGATGTCCGGGAATTGGTCTTTCACGACAGAAGAAAGGCGTTGTGTGCTTTCGGCCATAATGTGCAGGGTGCGTAATATAGCGGCTTGAATCGTGGCATTCTCTATAAAGCCCTGATAGGGTGTTTGATCTTCCTTGCGTTGGTCCAGATGTTGCCTCACCGCTTCCATGCAGTCTAATATATGTAATATATACACACGATCGCGGTTCATAACGGGCGTGCTTCTCTTATCACATCGTCACGCATAGCCCAATAGACATCACTGACCACATCGACCGGACGTTGCAGCAAAAGATGCGCTTCACGCTTAAAGCGCGTCACCTGGACCAAGCTGCAGCCCGGTGCCACATCAACCCATAAATCCACATCACTGGCAGGTCCATCTTCACCACGCGCGGCGGTGCCAAACACACGAATATTGGTAATGCCATGCTTTTTGCCTAAAGCCAGCAACGCCTCACGATGCTCTTGCAATTCATTCCACAGCATAGCACTAACCCACCAACATCGCCGCAGGGTGCTCCACATAATGCTGCAGCGCCTGCATATAAAGCGCGCCCACCGCGCCATCCACCGCCCGGTGGTCGACCGAGAGGGTCAGCGTCGCCTTGGTCGCCACGCCGATCTGGCCGCTTTCCTCAACCACGGGCTGCTTTGCCCCAGCGCCCACCGCCAAAATACACGCCTGCGGCGGATTGATAATCGCAGAAAATTGCTCAATGCCATACATCCCCAGATTCGAGATACTAAACCCACCGCCCTGATATTCTTCGGGCTGCAACTCTCCGGCTCTGGCACGCGCGGCCAGCTGCTTCATTTGAGTGGCAATCTGCGGAATAGTCTTCTGATCGGCGTTATGGATAATCGGCGTAATCAGCCCACCCTCGGTGGCGACCGCCACAGAGATATCCACATTATGGTAGCGCACCATCGCATCGTCATACCAGCTCACATTGGCTTCTGGCACATCACGTAAGGCAAGGGCTGCCGCGCGGATGATGCAGTCATTGACCGAAATTTTCCACGCCGGCTTGGCTTCTTTGCCCGCCTGACGCACGGCTTGTGCGTTCAGTTCCGCGCGCACCGCAAGCAGACGATCCAGTGTCGGGCTAATCGTCAGGTAAAAATGCGGCACGGTCTGCTTCGATTCCAGCAGGCGCTTGGCAATGGTGCTTCGCATCATGCTGTGCTCTTCGGTCGAAAACTCGGCCACGTCACGCTGCACCGCACCCACCGTGCCACCACGCGCGATGGCTGCCTCCACATCCGCCTTCACAATCCGCCCCTTCGGGCCGGTGCCATGGATCCCTGCCAAGGCAAGGCCATTTTGCTCGGCAAGCTTTCTTGCCACCGGGCTTGCTTTGGCACGCGCGCCATCCGCACCTTGTGGCATGCTGGATTTGGCTTCCGGCGCTTGGGGCGCACGGGTCGCCTGCTGCGCGATCATGGTGCCGCCGCCCTGCGGCGCAGCCGGTGCACCGGCTTCTGTGACCCCAGCGACACCCGTTTCCTCCGTACCCTCCTCTGCGGGCGACGCGGCTTGGGCGGTGTTCTCAGCCACAAAAGCCTCGATATCGGCATCTTCGCCTTCTTCCAGCAGCACCGCAATCAGGCTGTTGACCGCCACACCGGCCGTGCCCTCAGCCACCACCAGCTTCGCCAGCACGCCTTCATCCACGGCTTCCACCTCCATCGTCGCCTTGTCCGTTTCAATCTCGGCGATCACGTCGCCTGAAGCCACAGCATCGCCCTCTTGCTTGGTCCATTTGGAAAGCCGCCCCTCGGTCATCGTGGGCGAAAGAGCGGGCATGGTAATCGCAATCGGCATGGGTTAGTCCTCCTCATCCTCTTTAAAGGCAAACACCGCGTGCACGCGCGCCTGTATCTGGTGCTTGCCAGCAGGCGGATTCACCGCTGCCTCATTATATGACATCGTGCCAGCATTGCCAAAATGCATCTTTCTTCGCATCGGCGAGATAGGCGACGCACTGCTCTCCCGCAGCGTCAACACCTGGCCCACCTCTTCTCCCAGCACCGCGGCCATGCTCTCGGCTTTCTGCCGGGCGTTTGCCACGGCCTGCAGCTTCAGCTCCTCGCGTAGCTTCTTCTTTTTCGCCTCATCCAGCTGGTAGTGCCCCTGGCCCACCTGATCAAACCCGGCCTCGGTCCAGGCACGTAGCAGCACGCCGGTTTTTTCCATCTCGCGCAAAATCACCTCTATCGTCGTGCTCACATGATAGGCTTCGAGTATCCGCCCCGCTTTTTTGTGGTGATGATGGTAACGCGGCCACACACGCATCCGCTCGGTTTTCATGTCGTTGGGCGCAATATCATGCTTAGCCGCAATATCCAAAAAACGCTTTAAGGCCACATCATGCGTCCGCCGCGCCATCGCCAAATCCTTGTCGTTCTTTTCAATCGTAATGGAAAAACGCACCTGATCCGGCACGATCTTAGCCGAAGCCTCGCCTACCACCGCGATCTGACGATAGGCTTCCTCGTCGGCCACAGCCCCCATCGGCAGCAACGCCAGAAGTGCGACCAGAAACATATGCAAGCTATTGACTTTTCTCATCTCTTTTCTCCTTTTTTGCTACCCTCTATTGTATCGTATACACGCCGCAATTGTTCATATAACGGAGGAATATCATGTTTCACCGTTTGCCATAATGTTTTTTCGCTGATGCCCAGGTAATTATGGATAAGCACGTTTCGCATGCTTACCATTTCACCCCACGGAATATCAGGGTAATCTTCTTTGAGCGAAGCAGAAACACGCTTGGATGCCTCACCCATGACCTCAAAACAGCGAATCACAGCACGTTGGGTTTTATCGTCTTGCTCTCCATCTTTCGTATAACGCAGCATCGCTTCTATTTCTTCCAATATGTGCAATAGATAGATGCCATCCTCTTTTTCATCATCGTTCATAATGGCCTTGCTTCATTCAAAATATGTTTGCGCAATGCCGGGTGCGTAATGGCATCTGTCTCCACTACATCCACGTGGCGGCCCACCAAGGCTTCCACCTGCATTTTAAATCCGGCCAGACGCAGCAGACTTGGGTTTTCCATCTCTACCAACAGGTCAAGATCGCTATCTGGCCGCAGGGTGCCGCGCACCGCAGAGCCGAATAGGCGCACATTCTCCATTCCATATTGCTTGGCAAGCGTATGAATGGCTTGGCGCTGGCTTTGGGTGAGCATGGTGCCCATGGAAGTATTTGATACGTTGTTCATGGAATCTGCTACCACACGCCCCTTTCATGCATCATTTGCTTGCTCATCTCTTTGCTCCTTAATCATGCATTAGGGTGCAGGTGGCGTGCCCGGCTTATTGCTACCCTTTGCCCGTTCTTCTGCAAGGACATCTTGAAATGTCCTGGCACCCTCCGGCAGGTTTAGCGGTGGGCGCTGTTTTGCTGCACTGTCTTTGTCCGGAAACCCCAAACTTGTCTGATGCTCCTGCACAGCACGATCAATCGCCGACAAGATCTCATCCTCCACAAAACCGACTTGCTTAAAACCAAACCTTATCTGAAGACCGTTTGGCACAGTGCGTACAGATAATTCCTTCGGCGTCTCAGAGTCCTGGAAAGCTGGCAAACGGGGATATGTTTCATCGGCGGCGGATGTTTCCACCGTTTTTAACACGCCCTCTATCAGAATCGTTTCTGCTTGGTCGCTTTGATCCAGCACTTCCCACGCATATGCGCTGTGGCGCTCATTTAAATACCCCACCATCTCATCTCTACCTAGCCACTGCCTCTCTGGTAGATTCTCCAACGCCATCGTACCAAATCGGTTGCCATCATCTCCACTACTCCACATTGGGCCCTGCACGATTGTTTCATCCCCCATCCTGCCTGCACTGCGCTTGGCGGCTGCTTCTTTGAGTTCCGTAATTTTTTCTAACACCGCCTCACCGAGCTTTGTAACCTTCTCCACCAAAGGCAGGCGCCCGGTGGAAACCGTGACCGAAACCCGGAAGAGGGTATGTGCGCCTTGGCGTGACTCTGAAAACAAGTCCTCTTTCTGTGTTTCATCCATCGGCGCTTCTATCACTATCGCATTCACCCCCCTTGGCACAGGAGACATGACAGTTGATGAACCACCACTCGATTGCCCCAAACGGTGCGTTTTAGTATGCGCGGTAGTGTTCGCATGCCCTTCCATAAAATCATTGGCTGCCGGCACATCAATCACCGTGTTTGCCAGGGGGCGCCGGATGTGATCGTCGGTCCAAAAGGCGGTGAACGTGACCAACTCCCCCGCATCATGTGGCTCACGATGCGTTTCATGAAAATCCTTGCCGGCGGCCTCCGAAAGAGCCGTTTGCACCTCTTCCAATGTTGCCGCAGAGGCGCTCTCTGCTTCTGCTGCACCCGCGTTTGCACCAGGCGCCAGCCCAGCCACCTCTGGCACTTCCGGGGCGGAATCTGGCCCCGTTAGCTTCTCTATCAG
>JANQHP010000107.1 GCA_028282625.1 Rickettsiales bacterium
TGGCCAAAACCTGTGTGGCCAAAACCTGTGTGGCCAAAACCTGTGTGGTTTTTGAAGGAGGACAAGGTGGGTTGCTTCCCCTTGCTTGCCGGGTGCAAGAGCCTAAGCGGATTCTTCTTCACGGCGCTCATGTTCTTCCTGCGCGGCAACGGTCATGGTGGCAATGGGCCGTGCTTCTAAGCGCTTGATGCCAATCGGGTCTCCTGTGACCTCACAATAGCCATAATCTCCTTTTTCAATGCGGCGAAGGGCGGCCTCAATTTTATTGATCAGCTTACGGTAGCGGTCGCGTGTACGAAGTTCCAGTGCGGTTTCGGTTTCCACCGTCGCACGATCGCTGATATCAGGTTCGTTCCAGTTTTCTTCTTTAAGGTGATCGAGTGTATCCATGGACTCGGCCAGCAACTCACTTTTCCACGCTAAGAGTTTCTGGCGGAAATATTCCAGCTGCAATGGGTTCATGTATTCTTCTTTATCAGAAGGTGCATAGTCTTGTGGTAGTGATGCTTCCGGCATGATGTCTCTCCCCTCGTTGCCTTGGCTTAAATCGCCTTACTTGTGTATATAGCTTTTGGTGGTTTTGACCAAAAGCCTAGCACTGTATTATAGCGCAGAAGCCCCTTGCAGGGCAAGAGGGAATGAAAGGTGCGGGCATCTCGAAAAGGATGCGATGCCCACTATTTTTTGCGGCGATAGCCTTACTAAAAAGCCCACTGCCAGCCAAGCATCAGGCGGTGGTCAACTTCCAGCTGTGGTCCTTTCAGGTTCTGATAGAGCGGCAGGCCATATTCCAGTGCCAGACGATGGTCTTTTAGCGCGCCTTCGTTCTGAAGTAGGTTGATGCCCACAAAGCCATCCACACGACGGCCCGAACGCAGGTCGGTGCGCGCGGTTGGTACCATGGCCGGGTTCAGGTCGTTGTCCTGCCCATGGATGTTGCCCCACGCGCTGCCTTCTAACCGAAGCGAAAGGCTTGCATAGTCGTTGATGGGGCGTGCGGCAAAGAGGGTGGCTTTGCCTTCATTGCCCAAGCGGTAACCTTCGTTATTCTTGCCCATGCGGATGGTGGTCGACACTTGCCCGCCGAAGCTCCATGTGGGGCGCTCCTGCACGTAGGTCAGACCAAGGATGGGATCAAAGGTGCCGGAGCCAAGCTGCATGGGATAGGGCAGTTTTTGGTTCGGGCCCATGGGCGTGGTGTCACGCTCCGTGATGCTGCCAGTTGGCAGGCTAAGACCAAAGGTGGCATGGACGCGTGTGTTGACCTGATTTGCATCCTGGGTGTTTCGCAGGGTATAAAGACCGGTGATCTTTGTATCCCCGATACCCTTGCTGCGGGTGGTAAAGGTGCCCATGCCGCCCAGATGGTCCATGCTTTTTTCGACATAAGGCAGCATGCCCATGAGGGTCAAACGCTCATTCACACCATACATGATGCCAAACATGTGCATCTCCATATCCATGGAAAGCGGTGCGACCATAAAATCGGCGCGCACCTGGGCGGCAGTCAGTTCATCGGTGCCCGAACGGTTGCCGCTCATGTTCATGCGTCCGTAGCGATAGGAAAGCATCCACTCGCCGGGCGCGTGGGTGTGGTCTCCCATCACGCCGATGGGGGCGTGGCTATCGGCACGTTGATGCTGGTGGTTGTGGCCCGTGTGGCTTGAAGCAGCCGGCGTAGCGGAGGCCGCTGTAGCGGAGGCCGCGGAGGTAAGAAGCAGCGCGCCGGTGAGCACGGTGGCTTGAAGGGTTTTATGTTTGAAAAAAGACATGGGATATTCTCCTGATAAAAATGAGCACCAGCTGCATGATCTATTGGCAGCCCGGATGCTTGGTGGTGGAAATGAGGTTTCGCCTTCCTGCAAGCAGAGCGAAACAAAGGATCAGGAGGAGAAAGGTGGGGCACGTGGCGCGGCAAAGCGTGACGCATGGTGCTGGGTTAAAAAGCTTAATGTGTGCCCATACCAGACGGGATGGAAAGCCGCAGGTGGAGCAAGCAAGGCAGCATGATCTTGGGGTGTTAGGCTTGCACTTTTATGCACAGCCAGGTAGCAAAGCGCGCAATGGTACAGCGGGCTGTTGGAGTTGGAATCTGAAGCAGGGGAGCTTTCCGCAGGTGCATTGCTTGGATCAAGCACGTTGTTGCTAAGCGTGATCGTTTCGATGCCGTTGGAGGTACAGATCAGCATCCGCATGGCCGCCCCTTCCGGATTGGCATAGGCCGCAAAGAAAGGCAGCACAAGCTGCGCTACCCAAAGGGCGATGATCAGCAGGCGCCCTGCCTTCTGCGTGGAGGCATGGGAGGTTGAGGCGCGGAAGGTTTGTTGGTGCTGCATGGCAGGCGTTATACAAAACATGCGCCAGCAATGCTAGCTTTTATTCTGAAGGCTTCAAGTGCGAAGGGCCACACTGTCTTTTGGAATAGACAGAGCAGCCCTCGGGTTTGGCCATAGCAGATGCTATGACTGAGGTTCGATTGTGACACCACCGCAGTCTGACGACCAGTGGCCAGGCGCAGTCTGGTGGATCAGGTATGTCACAGCACCTTCAATCAAGACACGCAAGGAATTTGCCTGCGTGCTGATGTCGAAGATGAACGGATTGTTGTGGTTTTCATGGGGCATCAATGTTTCCTGCTTTTTTTCGCCATCACACGTTTCCCAAGTGGCCAAGAGCGACAAGCAGTTCCTTGATCCGTCTGTGAAAGAGCCGGATCGGAGATTATAGAGCTCATCTTCCAACTGTTTGTCTTTTTTGATAGCAAGGTATAGACCTATGCATACAAAAAATAGTAGCAAAAAAGCCATCAGGGAGAGAAGGGCTACTAGGTAAAGCGCCCAAGGATTTTCTAGCATCTCTCTTTCCTTTTTGGTTCCACCGCAACGTGACCACACAATCAATAGCACGCGTTTTTCTCTCACATTCGGATGAATGGGAGGATCAAAAGCGTACAGATTTCTGCATGGTTAGCATTACGTCAGGCTTAGCTATGTTTTTTTAAGCCCACGAAGGAACAGGGTAAGCATAGCAAAACAGGCCGCCTTCGTCAAGAAAGTAATAAAAAATTAATTAAATAGACTTCTTTGAGGCTGCCTTTTTCTTTGTGCCGGCAACGTGGCTTTCCAGGCTTTGTGTGGCAAGGGCTGCTTTGAGTGCTTCATCCATTTGCGTGGTGAGAGGGTTTTTCTTCATGCTCTCAGGCAAATCCAGCGCCTGCCCGCCATGGGAGCGAGTGGTGCGGATGATATCGTAAAGGCTGATATGCGCGAGCGGGCGTGCGGGCAAAAAGCCATGGGTCTGTTCTTCCAGCGTGAGCAGCCCGCCGGATTTTAAATAGCCCACCATTTCTTCAATCGCTTGTTGCGGCTGGTGGCACAGCTCCGCCAAATGGCCCGTGGTGGGCGGTTTTTCGTGCGCGGCAAAGCGTTTGGCGGTTTCCTGCATGATCTGGATAGCAATGGCCTCCTTCATCGCGGGGCCGATATTGACATGGCTGTGACGAATGCGGCGATATTCCGGAAATTGCCAGTAAAACCCGATGCTAGAACCGATCAGCAAGACCAGCCAGACGAGATAGATCCACACCATGAACACAATGATGGTGGCAAAGGCGGAATAGATGGCGGTTTGGTTGGCGGAGTTGGCAACGAAAGTGGCAAAGCCCCAGCCCATCATTTTCCAGATAAAGGCGGTCATCAGCCCGCCGATAAAGGCGGCGCCAAGGCGTACGCGTGTGTTGGGGACGAAGCTGTATAAAAAGGTGAAGGCGCCGGCAAGGATCAGGTAGGGTATGACGATGCCCACCAGGGTGAGCAATTCGTCGATAAAGGGGAAGCCGCTTAGGCGCTCGACCACGGCGTGGCTGCGCGCGGAAGTGGTCATCCCGGCCGAAAGGAAGATGAGCAACGGCCCGACCAGCAGGACGCTCAGATAATCACTAAAGCGCTGGCCCAGCGTACGCGACTTGGACACATGCCAGACATAATTAAAGGCATGCTCGATTTTTTGCATCATGCCAATCACGGTATAGACCAGTATGATGATCCCCAGCGCGCCCAGTACGCCGACCTGGATGTTATCCACAAAGCCGATGATCTTTTCGGTGATTTCAAAGCGCTTTTCGCCAAGAGGCTCCAGCGTGCTGAGCAGGAAGGGCTTGATTTGGTTGTGTGCGCCCAGGCCTTTGAGCACGGAAAAGCTGATGGCAAAAAGCGGCACGAGCGAGATGACCGTGGTATAGACCAGGCTCATAGCGCGCAGGCTGAGTTGGCCCTCGCGTAAATCGGCGATCAGAGCACTGACGATCTGCAGGAAGTGGCGCAGCAGCGTGAGCAGGCGTGGCTCGGATGTTTTATCCTTGTTCCAAAGCCAGTGGTGGCTGTGACCATAGAGTTGTTTGGCGCGATGCATAGCTCAGCTTTTCTAGCTGTTTTGTGCTTTTCGTGCTGCAAACGCGCCGCTACGGAGTTTTTCCGTGTAGCTTTGCATGTCTTTACGCACGTCACCGCTAAGGATATAGAGGCCGATCAGGTTGGGGATGGCCATGGAAAGCAGCAGCAGGTCGGAAAGGCCGATCACGATGCCAAGCTCCATCATCCCGCCAAAGAAGGTGGCGGTGCAAAAGAGGATATGATAGAAGCGCAAGCCTTTGTTGTTAAAGAGGTAACCCCAGGCGCGCTCGCCGTAATAGCTCCAGGTGATCATGGTGGAGTAGGCAAAAAGCACGACGGCGAGTGAGAGGATATAGGGGAACCAATCGCTTACGGTGGAAAAGGCGCGGCTGGTGAGCACGGCGCCGGTGGCATCACTATCGGCATAGACACCGGTCACGGTGATGACCAGCCCGGTGATAAAGCAAATGACGACGGTATCGATAAAGGGTTCGAGCAGGGCCACGCAGCCTTCCCGCACGGGTTCGTTGGTTCTGGCTGCCGCATGCGCGATGGGGGCGGAGCCAAGGCCGGCCTCGTTGGAGAAAGCCGCGCGCTGGAAGCCGGTAATGAGCGCGCCGATGATGCCGCCACCTACCGCCTGGCCGGTAAAGGCGCTGGAAAACATGGTGGCAAAGGCGGCTGGAAGTGCATCGACATGCATCAGAAGCACGATCATAGCCGAGCTGATATAGACCAGCGCCATAAAGGGGACAACCGCTTCGGCGACCTTGGCAATGCGTCGGATGCCGCCGATTAGCACGGTGCCCACGCTGATGGCGAGGACAAAAGAGAGCACCCAGTCGATATTGCTGCTGGTAGAGAAGGTATCGCGCAGCATGGCAACGGCCTGGTTGGACTGGAACATATTACCGCCGCCCAGGCTCCCGCCGATGCAGCAAAGCGCAAAAAGCAGCGCGAGGAACTTACCAAGCCGTGGCAAGTTTTTTTCAGCCAGGCCTTTTTGTAGATAATGAAAGGCGCCGCCTGAGACTTTGCCTTTGGAGGAAAACTCGCGGTATTTTTGGCCGAGCGTTACTTCGGCGAATTTGGTTGACATGCCAAGCAGGCCGGCAATGGCCATCCACACGACTGCGCCGGGGCCGCCGACGGTAACCGCTACAGCGACACTGCCAATATTCCCGATACCAACGGTTGCCGAGACAGCAGCCGCCAGTGCCTGAAAGTGGGAAACTTCGCCTTTGTCTTCCTTGGAAGAGTATTTGCCGCGGACGACCGCAATCGCGTGGCCAAACAAGCGGATATTCACAAAGCCAAGGCGCAGGGTAAAGAAGACACCGCCGATGATGAGCCACAACACCAGGAAGGGCATGCCAAGAACCGGGAAGAACAAGACTTTATCCAGCAGGTGCATGAAGCCTTCGAGCGCCCCTTGCACCAAGGCGACAAGGGCCGATTCCGGTTGACCGGAGGCTGCATAGGCAGGCAGTGTGAGAATGCTGAAAAAGAAAGCGGTAAGGAGGGCGGAGAGCCGTGAAATGCGAGTCACAAGAGTACGGTGTTTGTTAAGTAAGATGCGCCTCACCCTTCCATAGAATTGGATGCAATGCAAGGCCCGATTATAAAAGGATTATAAAATGGGCGTGATCCTGCGTGTTGCCGTTGAAAAAACACGCGCCGTGCTTTAGCATAAAGAGCATGAGGGCTTTTTACCGATTTTGTGTGATGCTTCTTGTGTTGCTGCCTATGGCAGGGGTGGCGCAGGAGCTTGCTTACGCAACGCCATGGCAGGAGCGTGAGGAGGTACGTACGCGCCTGCTGGCGCTGACACCTGAAGTGGATGAGAGTTACCCTCTTCAGGTGACGCATCGCGCGTTGCTGCAGATGGAGTTAAAGCCGGAGTGGAAGACCTATTGGCGGACACCGGGTGATGGCGGGCTTGCCATGAAGATCCGGCATGAGGCTTCAGAGAATGTGGAGCAGATTGAGATACAGTGGCCTGCGCCAAAGCGCTATGTGGAATATGAAACGCTTGAGACATATGGTTACGCTAAGAAAGTGAGCTTTCCGCTGCGTATTAGGCCGGTCAAACGGGGTGATCCAGCCGTGCCAACGCAGCTAGAGCTGGAGGTGGATTATGGTGTGTGTAAAGAGGTGTGCTATTTTTATACGGACCATTTTTCCCTTTCGCTGCCTACATTTCCTTATGCAGGTGGTGGGGTTGAGACATTAAAGGAGCATGAAGCGCTTTACGCACAGGCGATGCATTTGGTGCCGCGTAAAGGTGGGAGCAATCCACAAAATCCTGGTATTTCGACGGATAAGCGGTTCACACCGGTTTCTTATGACGGTGAGGCGATTGTGATGGCGTTTCGGCCTCACCATTCACTGAGTTATGCCAAAGAGATGGATGTATTCACCGAGGCAGGCGAGAATTTCCGCTTTCCTAAGCCGGAGGTGCTGGAGGTGGATCAGGCACAGCATCAGGTGAAGGTGCGGTTGCCGGTCGAGCATCTGCTTAGCGGTGCGGATATCCATGCCGCGCCGATTACCTATACGTTGGTGGTGGATGGTGTGGGCATGGAGCGTACCTTGGCGGCTGGGCATTTGCGCGCGGTGGAGACGGAGGTGATGGTTACAAAGCCAGCGGCGCATCGTGAAGCGGGTGAAGCGGAGCGCCTGGCAGAGGCGATGGCGCCAGATATGGAGCGTGAAGCGCTGTGGTTGATTCTGCTTTTTGCGTTTATCGGTGGGTTGATCCTCAATATTATGCCCTGCGTGTTGCCCGTGCTTTCGATCAAGCTGATGGGGGTCATGAAGCATGGCGGCGGGGACCGTGCCTATGTGCAGACTTCCTTTTTGTTTTCAGCGGCCGGGATTGTGGTTTCCTTCCTGCTTTTGGCGGGTATTGTGCTTGGTTTAAAAGAGGCTGGCCACGCGGTGGGCTGGGGTTTTCACTTCCAGCAGCCTTATTTTGTGCTGTTCTTGGTGTTGGTGCTGCTCTTTTTTACCGCGGCGCAATGGGGCTGGTTCCATCTGCGATTGCCCGGTTGGTTGGGAGGAAAGCTTGATGGAGGTGCAGAGGGCACAAGCCGACACCCGCATGTACAGCAATTTATGACAGGGATGCTGGCCACCCTGATGGCCACACCGTGTACTGCGCCTTTTTTGGGTACGGCTGTGAGTTTTGCCTTGGCCGGTAGTGCGACAGAGATTGTGGCGGTCTTTGCCATGATGGGCGTTGGGCTTGCTGCGCCTTATCTGCTTTTTGCCTTTGCACCAGGCGCGGTGACAGCGTTGCCGAAGCCGGGTGCCTGGATGAACACGGTCAAGCATGTGTTTGGGTTTTTCTTGCTGGCCACGGCTGTGTGGCTTATCTGGGTGCTGGGCGGGCAGCAAGGCTGGTTTTCTGCCGGGATTGTGGCCGCGCTGAGTGCGCTGTTGCTTTTGAGTTTGAAGCTTGGTGGTTCGTTTTTAGCGCGCTTATTGCAGGTGGCATTGGTGGTGGGGATGTTGCTCGTGCCGGCCTTTTTTGAGGCGGCCAAACAGCAGGTCAAGGCAGGTGACGCGGTGTGGCAGGAATTTTCGGAAGAAAAGATTGCGGCATATGTGGAGCAAGGCAAGGTGGTGTTTGTGGATGTGACGGCGGATTGGTGCATCACGTGTAAGTTTAACAAGCTGAATGTGCTCAGCCGCGGTGCGACCTTTGCAGCGATCAAGCAGCCGGAGATTGTGCCGCTACGTGCGGACTACACAAGCCCTGATCCGGTGATCAAAGATTTTTTGGTTAAGAACGGGCGCTACGGCATTCCGTTTAATATTGTGTATGGACCGGATGCACCGGAAGGTATTGCGTTGTCGGAATTGCTGAGTCAATCGGCGGTGATGGCAGCATTGCACCAAGCAGGCTATCGCGCTGAGACGGTGCGTGCGGCACCTTAATCGGCCACTACGTGTTTTCTTCCTCTTCTTCATGCGCCTTAATATCCAGCAGCGTTTCTTCCATATCGGGGTCTATGGCGGGCTGGATCAGCATCGTTTGGTGATGAAAGCCATAATCCCGTTCCATACGCTGGCGGGTGATGTCATCTGGCTCACCCCAACCAGAAGCAAGGATCACGCCGTGTTTGCTTACGTCGCATCCGCCCTTCTTGTTGGCCTGGATGAATTTTGACATATCACTCGCACGCAAGGCAATATAGTGGTAAAGCGCCTGTTTGGCTTTGTCTCGCCCTTGCACGAGAAAGATGCAGAGCGTTTTTTGCGCAAAGATCTTTTGACTGGAAGAATGAACCGCCATGTTTAGCGTTCCCTTCCGCTTGGTATCTGGGCGAACAACTCTTTAATAGCACCGCGTGGCATATCGCGGCTACTGACCTGCAGGGCGACGGCACACATAAGTGCGGCAACGGTCCCCATTTCTTCGCGTATTTGCGCCAGGGTTGGTGCTTCTTTTGCTAGTTCACCGACCAGATGACCACGTGCTTCAGCATTTTCTACGCTGTTGATAGCCATGCCCATCAGGTAGCCAAGGGTGGCGTTGTTGCCGAGCAAGGTGGCAACCGTACGCTCGGCGGGTGTCAGGTTCTCATAGCCTTGGGTGAAGGCTTCTTCCAGAAAATCTAGCACTTGCTTTGCTTCAATTTTCTGCTCCGGACCATGCACGGCACCAAGCCCGATGGAATCGGTTGTCTCTAGCGTTGTAGGGGGTTGATTAGACGACGCGGACGCGCCACCCGGGCCGCTTCCGCGACCTTGGTTAGTTGTAACCATACGGTTATCCTTCTTCAATTGCACACAAGGACTACTATAGCAGCATTAGGTTAACTTAAGGTTAAGTGAGTGGTTTTTTTTGTGATGTACCGGTGGCACCTTTGCAGGTGTTTCATTGGGTTAGCATTTGCGCTCTGCAGTGAAGTGCAGTATAAGGCACCATCATCACGATGCGTGGAGCAAGGCAAAAAAATGCAGGATCATGCAACGAAGAAGCTGGACGCTTTGTGGCAGCAAGGCACCGATTTTTTAGGCTCGTGCTATAGTATTTTGGGTGGCGCGATGAGTTGGATTTCCGAGCACCGGCTGGTCAGCGCGCTTTCGAACGCCGGTGGGTTTGGTGTGATTGCCTGTGGTGCGATGCCGCCGGATTTATTGAAGGAGGAAATTGCCAAGACCCAAGCAGCCACCAAGAAGCCTTTTGGGGTGAATCTCATTACGATGCATCCGGAGCTGGATACGCTGGTGCAGGTGTGTATACAGAGTCAGGTGACGCATGTGGTGCTGGCTGGCGGCTTGCCCAAAGGGACGACGATTGCCACGCTCAAAGAGGCGGGCATCAAGACGATTGCCTTTGCGCCGGCGATCCCGATTGCCAAAAAGCTGGTGCGAAGCGGTGTGGACGCGCTGGTGGTCGAAGGGGCCGAAGCGGGTGGGCATATTGGTCCGGTGGCGACCTCGGTGCTGGTGCAGGAGATTATTCCTTTTATGCAGGAGCATCACCCAGAAATTCCGGTGTTTGTAGCGGGGGGCATTGGTACGGGTGAAGCGATTGCAGGTTATCTGCGTGCTGGCGCAGCAGGTTGTCAACTCGGCACACGTTTTGTGTGTGCGGTGGAGTGTATTGCGCACCCGGCCTTTAAAAAGCTGTTTATCAAGAGCAACGCGCGTGACGCGCTGCCCTCGGTACAGCTTTACACGGATTTGCCGGTGATTCCGGTGCGCGCGATTGCCAATGATGCGACCCGTGCTTTTGAAGCGGTGCAGCATGAAACCGCCGAAGCACTGCGTGCGGGCAAGCTGACTCGCGAGGAAGCACAACTAAAAGTGGAGCATTTTTGGGCCGGCGCTCTGCGCAAAGCGGTGATGGATGGCGATGTGGAACATGGTTCGGTGATGGCCGGGCAGAGCGTGGGTTTGGTGACAAAAGAGCAGCCCATGCAGGAGATTATGGACGAGTTGGTGGCAGGGGCTGCCGCGGCGCTTGATTTGGGGTAATTTTTACGCCATACTCACCTTATGGTTGAAGATCAGGTCGATTTTAGTCGGTTGGACGCGATTGCAGGGGATAACGCTGCACTGCGTGGTGAGTTGCTCAGGCTTTTTATGGAAACGGTGCATCGATGCGTGGTGCCTCCGCGAAATGAGGCGGCATGGGACTCGGCCATGCATGAATTATGCGGTGCGGCAAATAATCTAGGCTTTACCCGTGTGGGTGATGTGTGCCATCAAGCACGACAGGCACCTTACGGCGAGTATGCCACCTATCTGAAGCATGTGGAAGAGGCGGTGGCACCGTTGCGTGCTTTCATAGAAGCAGAACAATAAGCGCCGTTTTTAGAGGCCAAAAAACTGGTGCCAGGAGGTGCCAAGGCTCACTTTAAGGGTGTAGGCATTGCCGGATACGTTGCCGATTTCTGGTGCGATGCCCATGGACTCTCCTGGTTCTAAATAGCGCTTTTCCGGTGCAAATTGTGCTTCGCCCAGCTTGCGTCCACCTTTGCTGAGGACGGTAACATGCATATCAGGGACGTAGCGTGTTACTTCGGCGCGGTTCACAATCTGGCCATTTAAGGCAAAGGTGAGGCGCGGCCCAAGGCGTTGGCGTTTGCTGGTGACCTCGACAAAGCGAAGGCCTTCGGTGCTGTGCATGCCAAACGCAGCGCCAAGTGCTGGCATATGCAGGGATGCAGCAGGAATCGCCGCTAATAAAGTGATGACGCACAAGACAAGTGTGGCGATTTTTAACGCTTTGGGGGTGGGGTGAGGCTCAATGGCAGCTGGAAGGCCTCCTCCTTTTGGCAGAGGTTCTGTGTGGGTGGGCTCTGGCTCAAGATTGCTGGTGTCGGCCAGGGCTTCTAGCGGCAGCTGGTGCCATATATTGCCACATTTGCTGCATTTGACCTGCTTGCCCTCTTCCCCGATTGCGTTCTGGGGAACGGCAAATTGTGTGCTACAGGCGGGGCAGGTGATAATCATGGTTGCGGCAGGTGTTTTTCAGTTTAAACTAGTCACGCAGGAATGGGTTTTAAAAGAGCAATGTACGTTACTGTTCTTATACGCAAAAGAGTGAAGGTGCTACAATGAAAAAGTGGCTCACAAGGATCATGTTGATGCTGTTGCTCGCAGGGTTGTTGTGGTGGGTGGCGCTGCTTTTATTTGTGCAAGAGGTGCGGCATGTGGGTGAGGCGGACCTGCCCTTGGCTGATGGTGTGGCGGTGCTAACAGGGGGTAGTGGACGCATTGAAGAAGCGATGACGCTGTTTAAAACGTTGCCGCATGGACATTTGCTGGTTTCAGGCGCAGGGGAGGGGGTCAAGCTTTATGAGTTATATGCCTCCCACAAAGATAGCATGGATCCTGGAAAGTGGCAGCAGATGATCCGTAGGATTGAGTTAGGCTATGAGGCAAAAGATACGGTGGGCAATGCACAGGAAATTGCCCGCTGGGTTACGCGGCATGGTTTGCAGCAGATTTATGTGGTGACTTCGAATTATCATATGCCGCGTGTTGGTGTGGAATTGGGGCGTGTGTTGCCGGCTTCGGTGCAATGGTTGGTGGTGCCGGTTCAGCCGGAGCATGTGGTGCTGGAAGGCTGGTGGCAGCATAAGGGCACGCGCACGTTGCTGGTGGGCGAGTATCATAAATATATGGTGGCAAAATTGCGTGCTCTTTATACACGCTTCGTGATGTGAATGGTTGAGGAAATGCGGTGATAATGGTGCTGCGAACCCTGGCGTTTAAGGGGTTTTTTTATCTATGGACGGCGCTGGTCTCTTTGATCGGAGTGCCGCTGCTGGTTTCAACGCCGCTTGCTTATAAAGTGGCAAGGTTTTGGGCATGGGGCACGGTGGTGGGCTTGCGCGTGCTTGCCGGGGTAAGCTGGCGTGTGGAGGGCAGGGAGCATCTGCCAGATCCCATGATGCAGGGGGGCATGCTGATTGCTTCCAAGCACCAATCGGTCTTTGAAACGGTTGTATGTTACGCGTTGTTCCCGCAATGTTGCTATGTGCTAAAAAAAGAGCTGCAATCGATACCGGTGTTTGGGTGGTATATGCGGGTGATTGGGTGCATCGCGATTGACCGCGGGCAAGGGGCTTCGGCACTCAAGCATCTGGTGCGGGATGCCAAGGAGCGGTTGGCGCAGGGAAAGCATCTGGTGCTCTTTCCGGAAGGCACACGGATGAAGCCTGGGGCGCAGACTCGCCTTAAACCGGGTGTGGCGGCGATTTATACGCAAATAGAGGCACCGCTGGTGCCGATGTGGCTGGATTCGGGCACGTGCTGGAGCCCGCACCGTTTTCTAATTCACCCAGGTGTGATCACGTTTCGTTTGAGCAAGCCGCTTGAGCAAGGGCTGAAGCGCGATGCGTGTGTGGCACAGCTGGAACAGGTGTTTTATGGTGAGGGTAGCGTCCAACCTACAAGGGTTGCGGGATAGTGGCGATACGTGTATTTTAATGCCTCATTTTGATCGCTATATTAGATAGTAAGCACAAGATTTATGACAGACACTCCCAAACCCGCCGCGCAAGAGCAGATGAAAATCGACAGCCGCTTTTTAAAAGGCAAAGTGGCGGAAGAGCTGGCGGACGCATCCACGCAGGATGTGAGCAACGAAACCTATGAATTGCTGAAGTTCCATGGCAGCTATTTCGGGCATAATCGGGATACGGCGACCGCGCGCAAGAAGCAGAAGCTGGATAAAGAATATGAATTTATGGTGCGCACGCGCATCCCCGCCGGGCAGTTGACCGCGGCGCAATATCTGGCGCTGGACGAGGTGGCCGGGAAATATGCCAATAACAGTTTGCGTATCACCACGCGTCAAACGATTCAGTTTCATGTGATTGTGAAGGAGAATCTGAAGGCCAGCATTGCTGAGATCAACCATTCCCTGCTTTCCACCCAAAGTGCCTGCGGGGATGTGGTGCGTAATGTCACGGTCAGCCCGGCGCCCTATCAGGATGTGCAGCATCAGCGCCTGCGCGAAGATGCGGCGCTTGTGGCGGAATTCGTCAAACCCAAAACCTCGGCCTACCGCGAATTGTGGCTGGATGAAGACGCCGATGAGGTGCGTGAGCGAGCTTCGTCATCCCGCGACTTGAATGGGGGACAAGAAAGCGAGCAAGGAGGCGAGCCAGCCTTGAGCCCGTCTCATTGCGAAGGCCAGGAGGCCGGAGCAGGAGACGATATAAATTACGAACCTTTATACGGCCAAACCTACCTGCCGCGGAAGTTCAAAATTGGGCTGATTGTGCCAGAGGATAACTCCATTGACGTGTTTACGCATGATCTGGGGTTTGTGGCGATCTTTGAAGGCGAGGTGCTGCAAGGTTATAACGTGCTGATGGGCGGCGGCATGGGCATGAGCCATGAGCCGAACAAGGCCTGGGCGGAGAAAAAAACCTACCCTGCCATTGCCGAGCCGGTGGCCTTCATCCAGCCCGATGATTTGCTGCGCGCGGTGGAAGCGGTGGTCAAATTGCAGCGCGACCATGGCGATCGCACCGACCGCAAGCATGCACGCCTGAAATATCTGGTGAAGGAAAAGGGCCTGGATTGGACGAAAGCGCAGTTTGATGCCTATTTCAAAGCCGCTGGTGGTGGGGGCTATACTGCGCCGCGTGCGGTAGAAAAATACAAAATCCCAAGCCATATGGGCTGGTTTGAACAGGGCGATGGCAAATGGTTCCTCGGCGTGCCGGTGCCAAGCGGCCGCGTGGTGGATTATGTGGGCGAGGTGCAAAGCGGCTATACCACGGGTGAGAACCAGCATTTTGCCGGCGCGCGCTACCGCACGGGCCTGCGTGAGGTGATCACCAAATATGGCATGAATCTGGTGCTCACGCCGACTGAAGAGATTATTCTTTGTGATGTGGAAGAGGCCGATAAAGCGGATATTGAAGCGATGCTCCGCGCGCACAATATCAGCCTGGCAGAAGACCACACGCCCATGCAGCTGCATTATATGACGTGTGTTTCCCTGCCCACCTGCGCGAAGGCGCTTGCGGAATCCGAACGGGTGCAGTTTGAAATTATGGACGGCATTCAGGCCGAGATGGATACACATGGCATTGGCGATGCGCGCATTTCGGTGCGGGTGACCGGCTGCCCGAATGGCTGCGCGCGGCCCTATGTGGGGGATATCGGCATTGTGGGGCGGATGCCCGGGCATTATGTGCTGTTTATCGGCGGCGATTTTGAAGGCACGCGGCTAAACAGCAAGCTGTTTGATAAGGTGCCACTGGCCGAGATTCCTGCCGCGCTGGCTCCGTTTTTTGCGGCATATGCCAAAGATCGCGAAGCAGAGGAAGGGTTTGGCGATTTCTGTCACCGTTTAGGTGTGGAAACACTGGCCAAGCAACTCCGCCCGCAACTGGCAGAATATAAATGGGCGGTGGCGTAGGCGCTCGGCCAAGCCTCCTTCTTGTGTGTAAGCCATAGGCCAGGCGCAGATAATGCATATCACGCGGGTGTCAGAATCCCACTAAAAGTTGCGTGTTTTATGTGTATTTTCTATCAAAAGTAGATTTTTCTTGCTATTCACCCTATTTTGGTGTATAAGGAAAGTGCATTCGTACATATAAGGTTAAAATCATGATTGAGGCGATCATCTCAAATCTCCGTGGTTTGATAAAACTTCCTTATATGCTAAGCGCCCTGTAGCTGCAGGGCTGTTCCCTAAGGAGGGACAAATGAAAGAAAAACTGACCCTGAAAGAGTTAAAGGTGAGATCATTCTCGACCTCGACCTTGCATACCAACAGGCTTTACGGGGGGATTGATAGTCCCCTCACGTATGGTCCTGGTTGTAAGACAGTAGCCTGTGATGAACCACCACACGGTGGCTGAGGCCACCCGGCCCCGGAGGTAAAACTCCGGGGCCTTCCCTTTTTTCATTTCTTATATTTACCTCTCCTCCTGCTGCCTGGCGTCCGTACCATTTGCCAAAAGCAGCAAAAAACGCTAATCATAGCGCTATGCTGCCCATTATTTGCGACATTACCAAACTTCGCATTGCTGTGATTGGCGATGGACCTGCCACGGCCAAGCGGCTTTCGATGGTCAAGCAAGCCGGGTGTGATCCCATATACTGTCAAACGCTGGATGAGGCGCAAAAAATCACCGCAGTGGATGTGGCGTTTGTGGCGGATTTTAACGATCAGGATACCGAGATGCTTTACCGCTATTTCAAATCGATCGGGGCATGGGTCAATGCGGAAGATAAGCGCACATGGTGTGATTTTCACGTGCCGGCGATGGTCCGCCGGGGGGATTTGCTGCTGACCGTTTCAACGGGTGGCAAGAGCCCGCGTCTGGCACGGCGCATTCGCCACATGCTGGAACGGCTCTTTCCGCCCATTTGGGGGGAGCGCTTGGCAAAAATAGGCGCGGTGCGTGACAACATGAAACAACAAGGTGCGAGCTTCCAGGCATTGGCAGAAAAAACCGATGCGCTGCTAGATGAAAAAGGCTGGCTGAAAGCCGATTGTGCCTGCCTGCGCGGCGAAGATTCTTGAAAAAGTGAAGCGCTAAGAGGCGTTTTTTACTGTGTATTTTTGGTTAAAGCTCTTTTTGTGAACCTAATTTTTCTTCTGTAGCACCTCTTCCGGTGTTGTTTGTTTTTTCTTGTGTTGGGTTGGTGCCATTCAAGGCATCTACCAATGTTTCAACGATATTGCAGAACATATCTTCCACCTGGTTTCCTGTTATCTCTTTAGGAATATTTTCAACCTTGCCGGGTGTTCCTAGCCTGGCATGTTCTCCGGCAAGCTTTTCTACTGCTTTTAACCCTTTTATTACCTGCTCCATTGCAGCGGGATCTTTTGCCGTGACACGAAGGGCTTCTATTTCTTGTAATGAAAGCTTTGAGTCATCTGTGAATTCACCCACAACGCTACGAAAAGCTTCAACTTGGGGTTTGGTCATCAAGCGGCCCTGATTTTGTTCCATCACCGCCAATGCGGTGAAGGCAAGCGCATCTAAGTTTTTCTTTGGTTCACCAGCAGCTGCCGCTTCCCGGAGTGGTGCTTGGACTTGCTCAATCAAATACATATTGGCGTGGTCATTCGCTCTTCCTGCAATTTCATATGCCTCATCCAGTAATGTCATAAGCCTGTCATAAGGCTGGCCTGGGATCTGAGGTGTAAGCGTTTGTGACATGTTTTTTCTCCATCATGCATTTTTACTGCTTTTACTTTAGTGTAGGGCATAAAGGTTAACAACAGGTTGATGTGATCCATTTTTGCTTTTTTAGGGTTGGTTTTTACGTGGTTAAGTGGGGTAGAATGTTTACAAAACGCCCTAGCTTTTTGCGTGTTGTTCCTTTTATAATGCTGGCTAATTTTAGAATTAGGTACGGATTTAAATGACTGCCAGCCTTTCCCGATTGCTGACCTATTATAGCGAATATGACGCGCAAAGCCTGCTGCGGGTGATGATCCGCACCGAGTTTAAGGGTAAGATTGCGCTGATTTCGTCGTTCGGCGCGGATTCTGCCTTGCTGATTGCGATGGTGGCAGAAATTGACCCGGCCACACCGGTGCTGTTTTTGGATACGGGCAAGCATTTTGCCCAAACGCTGGAATATGTGGCTGCGCTGGAAAAACAATTTGGCCTGACGAATCTGCGTCGCTTAACCCCCCGTGCGGATTTGCTGGAAAACACCGACCCAAAGGGCGATTTATGGCAAAGCCAAGTGAATCGCTGTTGTTGGTTGCGCAAGGTGGAGCCGCTGAATCGCGCGCTGGATGGCGGCGAATTTGACGCGGTGATTACCGGGCGCAAGCGCTACCAAACCAGCGACCGCAAAGATGTGGAAAATATTGAACTGTTTAACGACGGGATTTATCGTATCAACCCGCTGATTTCTTGGGATAAAGAGCGCATACGCACCGAATTTGATACACGCAGCCTGCCGCAGCATCCGCTGGTGGCAAAGGGGTACCCCTCCATTGGGTGCGAGCCCTGCACCCGCGCCGTGCAGCCGGGCGAGGATGAACGCTCCGGCCGCTGGGCGCATACGCTGGATATGCGCGGCGGCAAAAAGGAGGAATGCGGCATCCATGTGCAGTCCGGCCCGGTGGAGGGCACGGATTGGAGTGTGTAAGAGCCAAAAAAGCAACCACTTGATTGGCTGTGTTTCTGTGGTATAAAGCGCCTTCGGATTTTTTAGAGTATGCGCTTAAAAAGGACGTTGTGATGACCGCGAACCGCCCACTGTCAACTGCCAACGGTATGGACCATCTGGACAAGCTGGAAGCCGAGTCGATCTATATCTTTCGTGAGATGTTTAACAAGATTGACCATGTGGCGATGCTTTGGAGTTTTGGGAAAGATTCCAATGTGATGATCCATTTGGCGCGTAAGGCCTTTTTTGGGCATGTGCCCTTTCCGCTGATTCACTGCGATACGGAACTGGAATTTCCGGAGGTGTACGCTTTCCGCGATCAATATGTGAAGGAATGGGAGATCGATTTTATCGGCCCGACCTGCCCACCGCTGGAGGAGACCGATCCAACGCTGCCGCATGCGGCACGCGTGGCCGCGCGTAAGACGCTTGGGCTAAAGAACGTGCTGCGTAAGCATCAGTTTGATGGCATTGTGACCGGAATCCGACGCGATGAAGAAGGGACGCGTGCAAAGGAACGCTATTTTTCGCCGCGCGATAGCGAAGGTCAGTGGGATGTGAAAGACCAGCCGCCGGAGTTTTGGGACCAGTTTATGACGGACTTCCCGCAGGGCACGCATGTGCGCATTCACCCGCTGCTGCACTGGACCGAGCTGGATGTGTGGCTGTATATCCAGCGTGAAGGGATTCCGATTGTGCCACTCTATCTGGCCAAACCTTATGGCGAGTTTTATGGGCAGGAATATGGGGGCAAGATGATGCGCTTCCGCAGCCTGGGCGAGATTGGGATCACCTGGCCGCTGGCTAGTGAAGCCGATACGATTGAGAAGATTATTGAGGAGTTAAGAGAAACCAAGGTGAGCGAACGCTCCGGCCGCCCGATGGGTGCTGATGAGGATGAAAGCAGCTTTGAACGCCTCCGCGCGGATGGGTATATGTAGGGGGATGACGTTTATTATGAAAGAGGGTCTTAACCCCTTAATCCGCCTTCGTGCTTCGCACTGCGGCGAGACAGGCCCCTGCCCTCGCATAAGCTTCCCCCTACGCTTGCAAGCAAGCTCCGGAGGACAGGCGGCGTCGCTTCGCTCCTAGTCGTGCGTACCGCACTCCGTTTTTTTTCATGTCGCTCAAGCGGCGCGAAGCCTGCGCTCCCACTTGGTCGCTAGTCGCGCGGATATACCGCGCTCCGGGAGGTATCCATGCGCCGCCCCAGCTCCGTCATCCCGTCGCCTGAGCCACGGTATGACGGGGTACTTACAGCTCCACTGAACTCGCCACTCTAATTTCTAAAAAATAATTAATAATGCTTGACAGAGAGAGAGAGCTATTTGCTACCCTGTGGGCTGTTTCATGGTTTTGTCTTTGCGACAAAATCAGTGGAACCTTCGGGTTACCACTACTATGTTTTGAGGAGGCTTCGATGTCAGGGAACGGATGCGACTTCCGCAAGGAAGGATGTAAAGAAGACGCGCCCTTGATGTATGATTCAGGGATGTGTTTTGGTATTGCTACTGGTTTTCAACGTCCAAAGCAACCGCGCAAAGTCATAACCAAATATTGTTGTAGGAACTACAACTGCGTCCAAGCCGCAGAAAAATGGCGCTTGAGCAAAGCTTTTTCGTTCTAAAAGAGAGGGCCTGGGTGGCCCTCTCACCCCAATCTTTTTCATCTCCTTTCTCCTTTCTTCTTTTTTCATGGCGTGCGTGCCTTCATCGGCACGATGGCGTGCTTCACCACGTCCATTGACAGGCGGTGTGGGGCGCAGTAGACTCCCTGCCTTCTTTTATGCATAGATGTGCTGCACACGTTTTTTGAGATGTCTTCCAACGTTTTACCGGTTTATCGTCGTTCGCCTTACCGCTTTGTGCGGGGGGAAGGCGTGCATCTGTATGATGAGGAGGGCCAGGCCTACCTGGATTTTGCCGCCGGGATTGCGGTCAATAGCTTAGGCCATTGCCATCCGCATTTGGTGGCCGCGCTTGAAAAACAGGCGAATACGCTGTGGCATGTTTCGAATTTGTACCAGATTCCAGGCCTGGAAACCTTGGCGCGGCGCTTGTGCGCGGCGACGTTTGCGGATATGGCGTTTTTCTGCAGTTCGGGCGCGGAGGCGGTGGAGTGTGGCATCAAGATGGTACGGCGCTACCATTACGTGAAGGAGGGCAAACCCGAAGGGCAGGCTAAGCGTTACCGGATCATCACGGTGGATGGGAGCTTTCACGGGCGGACGATGGC
>JANQHP010000123.1 GCA_028282625.1 Rickettsiales bacterium
GCCCCTGCAACCCCGCCCTCGCATAAGCTTCCCCCTACGCTCGCAAGCGAGCTACGGAGGACAGGCGGCGTTGCTTCGCTCCTAGTCGCGAGTTTTAAAAGCCCGCTCCGGGGAAGTGCCCATGCACTGCCTAACCCCGTCATCCCGCGACTCGATCGCGGGATCCAGCATGATACGCTCAAACCTGTCGCCTCTGGATACCGCGGTTAAACCGCGGTATGACGAAATTTTTGCCATCATCCAGTAACCAGTTACCAGTCACTAGTGACCAATCACCAATCACCCTGGAAACGCACCGCTGCGTACATCCTTTGCGTAAGCTTCTGCGGCTTTTTCAAGCTCGGCTTCGGGCGCTGCATATGGCCGCACAAAAGAGGGTGGCGCTTGACCTGAAAGCCCGAGCATATCCTCTGCCACCAGCACCTGCCCATCGCACTTAGCGCCCGCGCCAATGCCGATCGTGGGGATCGCAACCAACGCCGTGACCTCGCCGGCCAAATCCGCGGGCATGCCTTCCAGCACCAGTGCAAAAGCGCCGGCCTCTTCCAGTGCCTTCGCGCCCTCTTTAATGCGCGCCGCATCCTCCGGTGCTTTGCCCTGCACGCGGTAACCGCCCTGCATATGCATCGATTGCGGTTGCAGGCCAAGATGCCCCATCACCGGCACGCCACGCGCGGTTAAAAACGCCACCGTCTCCGCCATTTCCGCGCCGCCCTCCAGCTTCACCGCCTGCGCCTTGCTGCGTGCGAGCAACCGCCCGGCGGTCCGCATCGCTTGGCCGGGCGAGGCCTGGTAGCTGTTAAACGGCAGATCCACCACCACAGAGGCTCTTTCTGAACCGCGCACCACCGCACCCGCATGCGCTTCCATCATCGCGGGGGAAACACCCAGCGTATCCTCCATACCGTAAAGCACCATACCAAGCGAATCCCCCACCAGCAGCACATCCACATATGGGTCCAACAGCCTTGCCATCGGCGTGGTATAGGCGGTCAGCACCACCAGCTTTTCCTTGCCTTTGCGCGCACGCACCTGCGGGATCGTCAGCCGAGACATGGTTTACAGTCCTAACATATCACGCATATGGTACAAGCCCGGCTCCTGGCCAGCCAGCCAACGTGCCGCACGCACCGCGCCCGAAGCAAAGACCTTGCGGTTGGAGGCTTTATGCGTCAGCTCCAGCCGCTCACCTTCGCCGGCAAACATCACCGTATGGTCGCCAATCACATCCCCGCCGCGCAGGGTCGCAAAGCCGATTTCACCCTCTGTGCGCGGCCCCAACTGGCCTTCGCGCGCGTAGCAGGCCACATCGGCCAGCGCCTCCTTCCGGCCGGTCGCGGCCGCACGCCCAAGGGCGAGCGCCGTGCCTGAAGGCGCATCCACCTTGTGCCGGTGATGCATCTCCACAATCTCAATATCATAAGAAGGGTCCATGGTCGCAGCCACCTGTTCGCTAAGGGCCAGCAACACATTGACCCCCACGCTCATATTCGCCGACCACAGCAGCGCATTCTGCTGCGCGTGGCGTTCGAGCTGCCGCATATCCTCGCCGCTTAAACCGGTCGTCCCGATCACCTGCGGCGTCCCGGCTTCGGCCGCCGCTTTCGCCAGTGCCAGCGTGGCCGCCGGCGTGGTAAAATCGATCACCACATCCGCCTCATGCACAAAATGCGCCACGTCGTCCGTGACCACCACGCTTTGCGTTTCCTCATGCAAGAGCGTCCCCAAATCATCGCCTACATGCGGGCTGGCTTTGTGTTCCAGACCCGGTGCAAGCGCAAGGCCAGGCGCCAGCAGCACCTCACGCATCAGCGCGCGTCCCATCCTGCCCGCACAACCTGCAATGCCTATTTTCATCCTCACCTGCCTCTTACTCGCATAAGAAAAATACTTCGATTCTGCTTATACCGCCTTCGCTTTGGCTTGGCAAACCCTACCGTATCCTGCTATGAAAAGGCCTATGTCTATCCTTCGCACCACCATCCTCTTTGTAGCCCTGCTTGGCGCCGCCCTGCCCCACCATGCCAAGGCCACCATATCGTCTGAAATCCCATGCCCAACCGATGCCACGTGCACTACCGCTTTTGCCCTATGGGGCGAGCCGACCCACGCAAATGCCAACGCATTCCAGCATTTCCCTTACGCCAACCCCGAAGCACCCAAGGGCGGCACCGCAACCTTTGCGGCGATCGGCAGCTTTGATAGTCTCAATCCCTATATCCTCAAAGGTATCCCCGCCGCTGGCATCGGCAAAATCTACGACACCCTGATGGCAGGCAGCGCCGATGAGCCCTATAGCAAATACCCGCTGCTGGCAAACTATATGATGATCGCCAAGGACCGCAGCTGGGTGGGCTTTGCCTTAAATCCTGCCGCACGCTGGCACGATGGCACGCCCATCACCGCCGAGGATGTGGTCTTCACCTTTAACACCCTGATGCAAGATGGCCACCCGACTTATCGCAGCTATTACCGCGAGGTGGCATCGGTAGAAGCCATCAGCGAACGGGAAGTGCGCTTTACCCTAAGCAACCCGAAAAACCGCGAATTGCCGCTGATCCTCGCTGAACTGCCGGTCCTGCCCAAGCATTATTACCAGGAACATGCCTTCAACCAAACCACCTTAAAGCCGCCGCTTGGCAGCGGGCCCTATCGTATCTTAAGCGTAGAAGCCGGCAAGCGCATCACCTACCAGCGTGTGGAGGAGTACTGGGGAAAAACCTTGCCCGTCAATCGCGGGCGCTACAATATCGACCGCCTGGTCTACGATTATTACCGCGACGCCACCGTAGCCGTCGAGGCGTTTAAAGCCGGCGAGATCGATTTCCGGCAGGAAAATATCGCCAAAAACTGGGCTGAAAGTTATAACATCCAAGCCGTCACCGATGGCCGCATCCTCAAGGAGGCCGTGCCCCACACCGTGCCGACCGGCATGCAGGGTTTTGTTTTCAACCTCCGCAAACCCATCTTTTCGGATGTACGCGTCCGCCAGGCGCTTAGCCTTGCCTTTGACTTCGAGTGGACCAACCAGAACCTCTTCCACAGCGCCTATACGCGCACCCACAGCTTTTTCTCCAATTCCGAATTTGCCGCCGGTGGCCTGCCTTCTGCGCCCGAGCTTGCCTTGCTCGAGCCCTACCGCGCAGAGCTCCCGCCCGAAATTTTCACCGCGCCGCCTGCCTCACCGCCAGGTGCCAGCCAGGAGATGCGTGCACGTCTGCTAAGAGCCCGCACGCTGCTAGAAGAAGCCGGCTGGGTCGTGCAAGAAGGCATCCTTCGCCACCAGGCAACCGGGCAAGCCATGGAGATCGAATTTCTGCTCAATTCCCCCTCTTTCGAGCGCGTGATCGGCCCGATGCTGCGCAACCTCAAGCGGCTTGGCATTCAGGCCAACATGCGGACCGTGGATAGCGCGCAATATGTCGCACGCCTCGAGCAGTGGGATTTCGACATCATCACCCATGTCTTTGGGCAGGGCTTTTCGCCCGGCAACGAACAAACCGGCATGTGGCACTCCTCGCAGGCGATGGTGCCCGGCAGCCGCAATCTTGCGGGCATTGCCCATCCGGCGGTCGACCACCTGGTCGAGCAGATCGTCACCGCGCAGGATAAAGCAACCCTGCTCCACACCACCCGCGCGCTGGACCGCGTGCTCCGCAGCCAGCATATCGTCATCCCGCACTGGCATGTGCGCCATTTCCGTATCCTCTATTGGAACCGGTTCGGCATCCCGGAAAAAAGACCGCATTACAGCATCGGGCTGGATAGCTGGTGGGTCAGGGAATGATTTAGTGGGATCATTGCGCGGCAATGCCACCGCATAATCCATAAAGGGGAAGGGCGCCGCAGGAAAATCCCGCAGCGCCCTTGTAAGCTCGACACAATGAAACATAGTTAATATATCATGTATTTAGTGCACAATCAAGCCGGAATTCCAGTGCTAATTCACGTACCTCCCGCACCACATCATCCCGCGGCCCCTTGTCGCGCTGCAAGTACGCAGTACGAAAGCGGATGACCACGGGATCCAGCGCGACGAACCCTGTCATTCCTACGACCTGTCCCCCGAAGCTTTAGCGTAGGGGGAAGGCGGGAATCTAGTCCTTTTCTTCCTATAAAAGGGGGCCTTACCCCTGCCTGCAATCCCGCCGGCGCACGTGCGCCGCGTCGCTTCGCTCCTAGTCGCGCTAAAGCACTCCGGGGAGGTACCCATGCACCGTCCTATATCCCCTCTCCCCAGCGGGGGAGAGGGTTAGGGTGAGGGGGCGCACTTAAAAAACCTGTCATTCCCGCGTAGGCGGGAATCTCTGTTGCAGCTTCTTAAAAGTGTAGAGAGAGGGATTCCCGCCTTCGCGGGAATGACAATGGAAGAGAGGCACTTACCGCTCCACTCTCAACTCTTACCCCTAAACTCTAAAAACCCCTTAATACCTCTTGACAAGGCTGCCCCATTACGATACAATCCCAGCCAATACGTAGTGGGCATGTGCATGCTTTATTGTTGTACGCACCGCCCACCTCGCGTGGGATTCGTGCCGCAATCAATATGCGATGCCCCTACGAACATCATTCCCCGATATGGGGAGGAGGAAAAAGTGAACAAGGAAGCAACTCCTACAATAGTGGATCAAGTACTGTATGGCGACCATGCTGCGCAAATCCTCTCTTTTGTTTTTGGAGGCCTATCGTGGGTTCTCGAAAAAGCATCAAATCTGATTCAGGGCTCGCCAAATTGGATCTGGATGATTGTTCTGATGAGTCTTGTTGTTTTCACTTTGCTCTGGCTTGTTCTGAAATCAAACTCACAGAGCGTAAAAAGAGGCACGCAGGACAGGGGGGGAGATGATCTCGAGGCTCTTAACGAAGAGCTCAATAGAAAACTCGCAGCCCAAGGCCTGGAGGGCCTTTTAGAAGAATAAACCTCATATCAAACCTCTATTCATCACTTCATCACTCCATAAGACAAAACCCCGCCGGCTAGCAATAGCACGGCGGGGTTTTTCGTTTGGGGGGTGGGGGTTTTGGTGGTTTCTTTTGCTACATTGTTAGCTCATCATCCTCTACCAATCATCCCACGTTCCTTTATTCCCTCTCCCCACCGGGGGAGAGGGTTAGGGTGAGGGGGCGCACTTACATAAGAAAGGGGGCCTTAACCCCCTTTGGATCCCCCGCCGGTGCACGGGCTTCCCCCTACGCTCGCAAGCGAGCTACGGAGGACAGGCCGCGTCGCTTTGCTCCTAGTCGTGCGTACCGCACTCCGGGGAGGTGCCCATGCGCCTTTCCCAAACTCCGTCATACCGCGGTTTAACCGCGGTATCCAGCCAGACACATCCAAACACTCCGTCTCTGGATCCCGCGATCGGTGTCGCGGGATGACGAAGCATGAAGCCCTGAACACAGAACACGGAGCACCCACTTACAACTTACAACCTGCAACTTGAAACTCACCACTCTAAGCCCTACTGCCCGACTGCTTGTTGCGGCGCCGCGCCCACCGCGTCGGCGGCTACCTGCATCCGGATAATCGTATCCGGATCCGTCACTTTCCCATTGTTGCGGCTGCTACCCTTTGTGATGTTATCCACAAATTCCATACCCTCACTGACCTGACCCCACACGGTATATTGCCCGTCCAGGCTTGGCGTCGCCTCAAAGCAGATAAACCACTGGCTATCAGCACTATGCGGATTGGAAGCCCGTGCCATGGAAACCGTGCCGCGCAGATGCGGGACGCTCGAAAATTCCGCGTCCAGATTCTGACCCGAGCCGCCCGTGCCGGTACCCGTTGGGTCGCCGGTTTGCGCCATAAAGTCCGGAATTACCCGGTGAAACACGATGCCGTCGTAAAACCCTTCGCGCACCAGCTCCTTGATCCGCTTCACATGGCCCGGCGCTACATCCGGGCGCATATCAATCACCACGCGGCCATCTTTTAAATCCAGGTAAAGCCGGTTTTCCAAATCCGGTGTTTGCGCTTTTTCTTCTGCCATCGCGTTCGTGCCTCCTAATGTGAATGTTACGGTCGCCAGCAAGGCCACCATCAAAAAATGGGTGATTTTATGCATCAATCGTTCTCTCTCTTTCTATATGCCTATCAAGGTCGTTTGCTATCGGCTTTTTGGGCCTTTGATAATGTGCTGCAGCCACAAGGCGCGCACAGCAAGCACCACGAATATGCCTCCACCCAGCACAGAAAGCAAGCCTCCCATGCCCATCAGCCCCATCGCAAACTGGCCTTCAAACGATTCCACCGCGCCCGGTGTTTTGCGCAGCGCGCCATAGCCGCCTGAAAT
>JANQHP010000158.1 GCA_028282625.1 Rickettsiales bacterium
CCCCCTCAAGGGGGAGGGGATAAAGAGCGCGGGATGACGTTAAGGATAAAGCCGTTCGGCGTGCCAGGCTTTTTCTGCGGTGCTGCGAGAGAAGCGCCTTCGGTTGTGGATCCGGAAGGTGCCCGCTTCCCAGAATTCGATGGCCAGCGGTTTGATACGAAAGCCCCCCCAATGCGGTGGCCTTGGGACTTCGCCGGTGCCGAATTGGGTGGCCATCTGCGCGGCTTCTTTGACCAGCACCTGCCGGCTTTTTAGCGGTGAAGATTGCTTGGAGGCCCAGGCGCCGATGCGGCTTGCCCGCGGTCGTGCATTGAAATAGGCATCGGATTCTTCGGCAGCGATGCGTTCTACCTTGCCTTCGATGCGCACCTGGCGTTTTAGCACCTCCCAGTGGAAGCAGAGTGCGGCCTGCGGATTTTGCAGCAGTTCCTCCCCTTTGCGGCTCGTGTGGTTGGTATAAAAGACAAAGCCGCGTGCATCCACCGCTTTGAGCAACACCATACGCGCGGAAGGAATACCTTCCTTGGTGGCGGTGGCCAGACACATGGCGGTGGCCTCTTCCTCGCCGAGTGCTTTGGTGGCGGCGGCAAGCCAGCGCTCAAAGGCTTTGATCGGCTCGGCATGGGGCGGCGGCAGGGACATGGCTCTTTTTTGGGTGGTTCTCTTTGGGTAAGGACTATAATTCACTTGCATTCAAAAGAACAGAAAATCTGTCTGAGCTAGAGCTGTGGAGAGGGGTGATATGCTTAAAAATGTCATTCCCGTGAAGGCGGGAATCTCCCTTGCAATATTTGAGGTTGTGGATAGAGGGATTCCTGCCTAAAGCAGGAATGACAAACTAATCTATTCTCTTTATAGGCCACAAAAAAGACGATTAAACGATTGTCGCGCGAGTGCTTGAGCGACATGAAACAAAGCTTGTATCGCGCGTGCTTTTTCGCTATGAAAGTCGGGATGTTTCACATGCAACATACGTAATATTCATGGCTATAAGGCATATCACGCTTATTATTACCGCAGTGGCGCTGCTGCTTTCTACGTTCGTGCTTTCTTCCTGCTCGGGTGCGGATAAGGAGTATACCTATCCACAAGACCCGGAGGATGCACGGCGTGCACGGCACGGCAAGCTGACGGGCGATGGGCTCAAGCTTTTTGGAGGCGCGGAGGACGAAGTCCAAAAGGGTGGCAGCACGATTGGGGTCAATAGTTTCCTGTGGCGTGCGAGCCTGGATACGCTCTCTTTCATGCCCTTTGCCGATGTGGACCCGCATGGCGGGGTGATCATCACCGATTGGTACGAAGATCCGGACCATCGCGGTGAGCGCTTTAAGATCAATGTGTTTATTTTGGGCACGGATTTGCGTGTGGATATGCTAAGGCTCACGGTGTTCAAGCAGGCCAAAGATGCCAACGGCAACTGGCGTGATATCCGTGTGCCAGACGATCTGGCCCGGCAGATGGAAGATGCCATCCTAAGCCGTGCGCGCGAATTGCGCATCCACAGTAGCTCTTAAAACAGCAGGCGGCTTCCCATGTCCGACCAGGAGCAGCCAAGCGCTTCCTACCATGCCGCGAAGCTGGAACAAAAAGTGCAAGCGACGTGGCTTGCAGCGGGTGTAGACCAAACGCCTGAGGCTAGCGACGCCCGCAC
>JANQHP010000172.1 GCA_028282625.1 Rickettsiales bacterium
AATTCCCTCCAACGATGCGTTCGCACGTGCCAGCAGGCAATAAAATCCACTCGGCCGGTGCACCGTCCGTTTTGCTATAACCGGCGCAAGAATGGCGACCATCCGCCGCCGCACAGTCATTTTTTCCTTCTTTCACAATGCCATAGCATTTCTCTTTTTTCTGCGCCTGCGCAGTGTCTGCATGGGTGGTCAAACCTAGTGATAGTAACGTTAATGCTGCAAGAGGAAGGGTTTTATGCATGGAAGGCTCACTTTTCTCGGTTTAAAATCTAGATTTTAAATCTAGATTTAAAAAGAAAAACGGGCAGGGCGCTTTGCCCCACCCGCTTATTTGGTCACGGCAACGCTAGTTTTTGGCAGGACCGGTTGTGGAGCCACCCGCTAGCAGGTCGCATGTACCTTTTGGCAGATATACCCACTCGTTAGGATCGGCATCTTTGGTGGCCAGGCCAGCGCAAGAGTGCGCGCCATCGGCAGAGCCGCAATGGTTTTTGCCGGCTTTCACCACGCCATAGCATCTTTCCTTGTCTTTTTTACCAGCGTGCGCATCGGTCGCTGCTATGCCAAGACCCAGTGCGAAGACGCTTGCCGCCGCAAGAAATTTCGTAGTTTTTTGCATAATATCTCTCCTTTTGATTGCAAAATAGAGGCAAGCGTGAAGCTGCCTAAAACGAGCCGTGACTATATCAGCTTGTGATGCTTTGTCACGCGCTTTTCTTTTAGTTCAGAAGAAAACTCTCGTTTTTGGAATAAAAAACTTGCTGCTTATCAATCTTAAGTTGTATAGTAACCACAGGTTGTAAATTGACAGAAGTGCTTGTGGTAACGATGCATGGTTTTTGGACATTTTTTCGTGTGATATTTGGTGGTGTGCTGGTTGTTCTTGCACCTCTGCTTCTTGCTGCTTTTCTTGTATTTAAAGCTATGGGGTTTGTATTACGCTTGCGTGATGTGAAGCGTAGCTCCTCTCGCCCTGCTAAATTATGGCTCTATTCACGCGTGCGTTAGCGCAACCTGAGATGGTTGTGTTGCCCTAAACAAGGCAAGCCAGAAGATAGGCGGATCCCCTGTTGAGGATCTCTGATGGTGATCACAGATTGTCAGGGACGTGATAGTGCAGTATAAGAGGCTCCTACTTTGGTATGGACGCAAAGAAATGGTGCACAATGCCTGATGACGATTCCTCCTTTAAGCCTGCCACACGCCTGGTGCGTGGAGGAACACTGCGCTCTAATTTTGGTGAGACCAGCGAGGCGCTGTTTCTGACTTCCGGGTTTTGTTATGACTCGGCGGAAACGGCGGAGAGTCGCTTTAACGGTGAGGATCCGGGCTTTGTTTATACGCGTTACGTGAACCCCACCCTAGCGATGCTGGAGGAGCGTTTGCGTGTGTTGGAAGGAGCGGAAGCTGCGTGTGTGATGGCAAGCGGGATGGCGGCCATGTTTGCTTCGATCATGTGCAACATCAAGCCGGGCGACCATATGGTGGCAAGCCGCGTACTGTTTGGCTCCTGCCACTATGTGATTACCCAGATTTTGCCACGCCTTGGTGTGGAGATCACGTTGGTCAATGGGCCGGATTTGGGTGCATGGGAAGAAGCCATTACCGTGCGGACCACGCATGTGTTTGTGGAAACGCCGGCCAATCCTACGCTGGAATTGGTGGATATTGCGGCGGTGGCCAGCCTGTGCAAGCAGCATGGCGCGTTTTTTATCGTGGATAATGTGTTTGCGACACCGCTCTTGCAAAAGCCGCTGGAGATTGGCGCGGATGCGGTGATGTATTCGACGACCAAGCATATGGACGGGCAGGGCCGAACGCTTGGTGGTGCGGTGCTTGGCAGTGAGGCATTTATTACGGAGACGCTGTTGCCGTTTCATCGGCATACGGGGCCTGCGCTTTCTCCTTTTAATGCCTGGGTGATTTTAAAAGGGCTGGAAACGCTGGATCTTCGGATGGAGAAGCATTGTCGTTCGGCGCAAAAGCTGGCTGTTGTTCCAGCCAAACGGCCAGCTTTTGCGCCGAACGACAATGCT
>JANQHP010000057.1 GCA_028282625.1 Rickettsiales bacterium
ACCGTAGGCTTTATCGCAGGCGGCACCGCACCTCCGGGTAAACGCATGGGCCATGCCGGCGCCATTGTGGCCGGCGGCAAAGGTGGCGCGGATGACAAGATTGAGGCCATGAAGCGTGCCGGCATTGCGGTGGCCGATTCCCCTGCATCCATCGGTCAAACCATGGCCGACCTGCTGGCCGCTTAAGCCTTGCCCTTTCTTCGTATATCACGCGATTGTCCATGAAAAACACGGTTGTTACCCAGCTTGAAGAAAAACGACGGGCCGCCAGGCTCGGTGGCGGGCAAAAGCGGATCGACCAGCAGCATGAGCGTGGCAAGCTCACTGCGCGTGAGCGGATCGAAGTGCTGCTCGACCCCGAGTCCTTCGAGGAATATGGCATGTTTGTGGAACATCGCCACCACGCCTTTGGCATGGATAAAAAGCGCATCCCCGGTGATGGCGTGGTCACAGGCCAGGGCACCATCAACGGACGCCTGGTCTTCGTCTACAGTCAGGATTTTACCGTGCTCGGTGGCTCCATGAGCGAGGCCAACGCCGAAAAAATTTGTCGCATGATGGACATGGCCATGAAAGTCGGCGCACCCGTGATCGGCCTGAACGACTCCGGCGGCGCACGCATCCAGGAAGGTGTGAGCAGCTTGGGCGGGTACGGCGAAATATTCCAGCGCAACGTCAACGCCTCAGGCGTCATCCCACAAATCTCCATGATCATGGGCCCTTGCGCCGGCGGTGCCGTGTACTCACCCGCACTCACCGACTTCACCTTCATGACCGAAGGCAGTTCCTATATGTTTGTCACCGGACCCGACGTGGTCAAAACCGTGACCCAGGAAGAAGTGACGCAGGAAGAGCTCGGCGGGGCCAAGACCCATACCCAAAAAACCGGGGTGGCCGACTGTACGTTTGAATGCGACATCGATGCGTTGCTAGAAACGCGCCGCCTGTTTAACTTCCTGCCCTCCTCCAACCGTGAAAAGCCGCCCACGCGCTATACCGAAGACCCTGCCGATCGCTTGGATCTGGAGCTTAACACGCTGATTCCCGAGCACCCCAACAAGCCCTACGACATGATGGAGCTGATCCAACGTGTGGTCGATGAGGGAGATTTCTATGAAATCAAGCCGGATTTCGCCAAAAACATGATCGTTGGCTTTGGCCGTATGGATGGTTCCACCGTCGGCTTTGTCGCCAATCAACCGATGGTGCTGGCAGGCTGTCTGGATATCGATGCCTCGGTCAAGGCCGCACGCTTCATCCGCTTCTGCGACGCATTTAACATTCCGATCGTGACTTTTGTGGATGTACCCGGGTTCCTGCCGGGCGTGAGTCAGGAACATCACGGTATCATCAAACACGGTGCCAAGCTGCTTTTTGCCTACGCTGAAGCCACGGTGCCAAAGATCAGTGTCATCACACGCAAAGCCTATGGCGGCGCCTATATTGTGATGAATTCCAAGCATTTACGTGGGGATATCAACTATGCCTGGGCCAACGCGGAAATTGCGGTCATGGGCGCAGAAGGGGCGGCGAACATCCTCTTCCGCGGAGAGGAAGAAGAGCAGCGCAAGGTGCTGGAAGAAGACTATAAAGAGAAATTTGGGACTCCCTTTGCGGCGGCTGCGCGTGGTTTTATCGACGACGTCATCCGTCCGCAAAACACCCGCTGGCGCCTCTGCCGCGCACTGACCTTGCTCAGCGAAAAAGAGAGCCAAACCCCCTGGAAAAAGCACGACAATCTGCCGCTTTAGTGGCATTGCAAGTACTCCGTGTCCAGGGTTCCTCACCC
>JANQHP010000060.1 GCA_028282625.1 Rickettsiales bacterium
ACATCTAGAAGATATCCTGGTGCCTGCGGCCATCTTGAAGTCGGTTATCGCAGGCGGCCTCAGAAAAATCTTCGGTGCCGTGGGGGGCGTGTTTAAGAAGCCTCCTGATCCAAAAGATGTGCTCAATCCGAACGGAAACCCTATTGGCAAACCAGGCAACAAGCCAAAAGTGCGTGTTGAAGAGGGTGGTAAAGAACGTGCCGATGAATTATATGAAAGCTTTGGCAAAGGCAAACCAGATACTCCAAAAGACTACCCCGGGGAGGGCAAAAGACTGCCCAATGGTGATTGGGTGGGGAAGCGCCCGAAATCAAAAAGTGGCGATACTGCAATTGATTTGGATGTTCAGGATTTTCCTTATAATAAGATACATTTCCCAGATTAAAGGAGGAAGTTATGGCAGATGAAGATAAAGAGAAAATACAATGCAGAGAAGCGGCAGATCTTATTGCAGATGCACTATTATATGCAGGTATTATCCAAGATAAGGATTTGGATAGAGCAACGGAAATTGCAGAGGAGGAAATAATAGTAAGAAAATCCATGGGAAAACTCTGAAATAGGGTTTCCATTGGCAAGCACACCAAGAGGCTACCCCGGGGAAGATAAAGATTACCAAATGGTGATTGGGTAGGGAAACGCCCGAAATCGAAACACGGGGAGCCAGCTATAGATTTAGATGTAAAAGACTTTCCTTATAATAAAATAAAGTTTCCAGATTAAAGGAGGAAGTTATGAGTACAGATAGAAATAATGAAACCGATGGTCAATTTGACATAGAAAAAGAAAGTAAAATTGTTGCGAACTTAATTGTTGGCGAATTAATTGATGCAAAAATTGTTAAAGAAAATGAGGCAGAACGTGCCGTAGAAATTGCCGCGGAAGAAATTCTTGTGCGCAGGTCTATGGAGAGCCTAAAGAGTTAATTTGGCGCTCTCAGGATGATGAACAAGTGCACGAAAGCCACGCTAAATATGATGGCTTAGTCTTTCGGTGGGACCACCCCTCTCCCGTGGGGCATCCGCCTTCGCCTTAGCTGGCTGCGGCGCGACAAGTCCCGGTGAAGACTACAATTGCCGCTGCTTTGCCGAGCCGATTAACGACGTTAGGGTTCAAAAAGGCGATCCGAGTGATTATTGCCCTGAAGCAATTTTGATACATTTATAGAGCCGGAAATAATAATAGCCGTAAAAAAGAAGGGAGAGCAAAACATCATATAGCGTGCCTTCCTCATGATCTGCCCAGTCGGTCAACATCAATATGGCCCCAAATGCCGCGATGATGACCAAGAGAGTCTGGATAATCACAGGAAAGCTAATGCAGATATAGCGTTCAATAAATTCCTTATCATCTCCCTTTGCATTGGTGCAGTATAATAGAATGGTGCCAAACAAGGGGAGCATAACACTAAGAATGTCATCTGCTATATTCCAATGATTAATGGGAAAATATATCCAGTCATCTGTTGCAAGTGAGTGAAAGAAAAAATTGGTAAGCAATAACGCCACCAGCACTTCCATAATCACGAGATAGTAAAATCGTTCGCGCGAAGGAACCTCATGATGCTTGAAACGCTCTGCCAGGGCTTTGTCTTTTATAAAATGCATCCGGTGCCTATATAAATGATGGATTATATTACTTTATGGCCGCCCCCTAGAAAAGAAAAGCGATAAAAGTGCAGTCTTTCAACGTCCGTGCCCCAAAGCCATCACGGCCGATCGGCACGCAGGGCCCTAAGCGCATCTGGCGTGGCGATGGCGCGCAGGGCTTTTTCGGCACTTTCACGCACCCACGCACTCTCATCCTTGAGTAATCGAGAAAGTGCCGGCACGCTTTCATTGGCCTTGGCACCTATCTTGCCCAAGGCGCGTGCACTGGCCGCACGCATATCCATGTCATTGCTACTAAGCTTTGCGATGAGTTCTGGCACGGCTATCGCCGCATCCTCACCCAGCCGGCCGGCAATATAGACGGCGTTCATTACCGCTTTGGGGCTATGCTCTTCTTCCAAAAGATAGGGCATGAGCGCCTTGGCAGAAGCCTCACCCTGTTGCTCCAATGCCCACACGGCTTGTTCAAACCTCTGCTCATCCGGGCTTTCAATCGAAGCCAGCGCCTGCGCAATCTTATATTCAGGCGAATCATCCTCCTTGCCTGTCCAGGTCTGTGCCAAGAATTCCAGGCTTTTGGCTTTTTGCCAGGGCACCCCTTCCCAGAAAAAGACCGTGTAAAGCACCAACGAGGATACCGAAAAAACCAGCGTGCCATGCACCAGGATATCGGCACGGTCCGCATGCCGTAACATGTTGAAAAATTTAACAAAAGGTAGGAGAAAAAGTTTGAGCATCCATCAACCCCAAAACCGCTTCACCAGCTTCCCTTCTAAAGCCAGCTAGCCATGCTGTCCTGGTCCAGCAGCGCGTCATAGCTTGGCCTTGCGCGCACCACCGCGTGTTGGCTTCCGTGCACCAGCACCTCCGGCACCAGCAGGCGGCTATTGTAGCTGTGGCTCATCACCGCGCCATACGCACCGCAAGAACGGATCGCTACCAAATTACCCGGTCCAAGTGACTTAGGCAGTCGGTAATGCCGTCCAAAACGGTCGCCCGTTTCGCAGACCGGTCCCACCACTTCCACCTCTTGCATCTCCTCACTCGCCGCAGGCTCCTGCACCGGTACAATCGCATGCCGCGCATCGTAAAGGCTTGGGCGCATCAAGTCGTTCATCGCCGCGTCCACAATCAAAAAAGTCCCAGCCTCGGTCTGCTTGCGACGGATCACACGCGTCAGCAGCACACCCGCATTGCCCATCAATACCCGACCGGGCTCCAAGATCAACTGGCAACCAAGCGGCTGAAAAATTTCCTCCAGCGTCTTCGCATAGGCATCAGGAAGAGGCGGCGCCTCCTCGCCGTAAATAATACCAAGCCCGCCGCCCACATCCATCCGCTCAATGGCGTGACCCTGCGCCCGTAGACGCGTGGCCAGCTCTGCCAAACGGCGAAAGGCCTTGGCGAAGGGCTCCATCTGCGTGAGCTGCGAGCCGATATGCGTGGCCAGCCCCACCACACGCAGATGCGGCAGGCTGGCCGCCGTGGCAAAGGCCGCCTCGGCCTGTTCCCAGGCAATGCCGAATTTATCCTGCGCGCGGCCGGTGGTGATCTTCTCGTGCGTTTTCGCGTCCACCTGCGGATTGACCCGCAGCGCGATGGGTGCCACACACCCTTTTTCGCCCGCCACTTCGTTCAGCTCATGCAGCTCCTCCACCGACTCCACGTTGCACTGCGCAATGCCTGCTTTAAGCGCAAAGGCCATTTCCTCACGCGTTTTGCCGACGCCGGAAAAAATAATGCGATCCGGCGCGATGCCTGCTTTAAGCGCGCGACGAATCTCGCCCTCGCTGACCGTATCCGCGCCACAATCAAGCTCAGCCAGCACGCGCAGCACCGACTGATTGCTGTTGGCTTTCACCGCGTAGCAAAGCCAGGGTTGCGTCTTCGTAAACGCCTTCTGCATCACCTTGACATGCCGCGTCATCGTCGCCTGCGCGTAAACATAGCAAGGCGTGCCCACCTCACGCGCCAACGTGTCTAAGGGCACCTCCTCGGCATGCAGCAAGCCATTCTGGTAATGAAAGTGATCCAATGTCCCGTCTTCCTTTGATACGCTAGATAAAAGAATCGTGCAGGCACACATAGCACAGAAAAGAGGGGAGAATCTAGTGTTGTTGTTTCATCTTAAGCGGGGGCCTTGCCCATGCAGCCGCCTTATATTCCCTCTCTCCTGTGGGGGGAGGGCTAGGGCCTGCCCTCTGTAGCTTTAGCGTAGGAGGGAGGGGGTGTTCTTAACATAAGAAAGGGGGCCTTACCCCCTTAAACCCCCGCCCTCGCACGTGCTCGGCGTCGCTTCGCTCCTAGTCGCATGCTATAAAAGCATGCTCCGGGAAGTACCCACGCATCCATCTCACCCCGTCATCCCGCGATTTAATCGCGGGATCCAGCGCTACAGAGCAATGTCATTCCCGTGTAGGCGGGAATCTAGTAGCGAAAAGGTAAAGAAGTGATGGTCTGGATCCCACGGTCGAAGCCGCGGGATGACGTAAGACTTACAACTTGCAACTAACAACTCCACTCCACTCTCACGACTCCACTCTCAACTCTTACCACTCCTCACACTTGCACGTTGGAGCGCACAGGTGTAGGCTCGCCCCATTCTTTAATACCACACACACGCATGCAAATTTACCTCCCCATTGCCGAACTCCCGCTGGATATTCTGCTGGTCTTAAGCCTAGGCGCACTCGGCGGCATCTTAGCCGGCATGTTTGGCATTGGCGGCGGGTTTTTGCTCACCCCACTTTTGATCTTCAACGGTGTACCGCCTGCCGTAGCCGTGGCCACCTCCACCCATCAGATCATCGCCTCCTCTGTCTCGGGCTTTCTTTCCCACCTTTACCGCCAGAATGTGGATGTGAAGATGGGCCTTTTCCTGCTGGCAGGCGGCTTAATCGGCGGTTCGCTTGGCATCTGGCTGTTTGCCTGGCTGCAATCGCTCGGGCAGATCGACCTTGCCATTTCCCTGTTTTACGTCATTTTCCTAGGCTTCATCGGCACACTCATGGGGCTGGAAAGCAGCCAAACCATTTTACGGCGCAAAAAAACCGGTACCACCGAAGAGGCCGCCCCCACCGCCAGGCTTGGTCACTGGATCCGCCAACAAAACCTTCCCTGGGTGGTTTATTTCCCGCGTTCTGACCTGCATATCAGCGCGCTGATCCCCATCACAATCGGGCTTTTTGCCGGCGCGCTTGTTTCCTTAATGGGCATTGGCGGCGGCTTTGTGATGATCCCCGCCATGATCTACCTGCTTGGCATGCCAAGCAATGTGGTGGTTGGCACGTCGCTTTTTCAAATCATGCTCACCACCAGCCTGGTCACCCTGCTCCACGCCATCAACACCCAAACCGTGGATATTGTGCTAGGCGCCTTGCTCATTATCGGCGGCGTGCTCGGTGCACAGCTTGGCACCAAACTCGCACTCAAACTCCCGTCCGAAAAACTGCGCGGCCTGCTCGCCTTGATTGTGCTTGGCGTCTGCATCAAGCTTGGTGCGGGGCTGCTGGTGGAACCGGAAAATCTCTATAGCATCGAGGTAGTGGAAGAATAATGCGCATGCGACCCTACCTTCTTGCCGCCCTTGGCCTCATCCTTGGACTGGCGCTTGCGCCAAATGCTTCTGCACGTCCCATTGTGGCCGATCTTGCCCTGCATTCGGTGGATATCGACCATAATTTTACCGGCCTGGATATCCTGATGTTTGGTGCGCGCAACGACCCCGGCATCATTGTCGCCGCCGTCAGAGGGCCTAAACAACGCTATATCGTACGCAAAAAAAGCCGAATCGGAGGCATCTGGGTCAACACCGACGCGGTGGAATTTGAACAGGTCGATAGTTTTTACAGCCTGGCCTCCAGTCGCCCGCTTGCCGATATCCGCAACCCCACCTTGCTCACCCAGCTTGGGCTTGCGCTCGACCATCCCGGCATTGTGCCCACTAAAGCCTACCGGGATACCCCGCTTCCCACCATCAACGCGTTCCATCGCGCCTTGCTCGAACATAAACAACAACAATCCCTCTTTCCCAGTGAAGTGGGCAGCATTTCCTTCTGGGGGGAAACCTTGTTTCGTACCATCCTTCCTTTCCCGAAAAATATCAGCCGCGGCTGGTACAATGCCGAGACCTACCTCTTTAGCGATGGCACCTTATCGGCCATGCAATCCACGCCGATTGAAGTGCGCAAGATTGGGCTGGAAGCCAAAATCTTTGATATGGCACACGCACGCAGCGCGCTTTATGGCCTGTTATGCATTCTGCTCGCTTTTGTCTCAGGCTGGGGTGCCAGCACACTTTTTGGTCGGGTGCAAGGTGTATAGGGCAACCGCGATAGGATAGATGGAGGGTAAACAAAGGATAGAACATCATGGCCACAAAAAAAGAATCCCTGCTTATTTGCGTCAATGAAAAGGCACATTCCGCCTATGCCTTAAAGGTGGGCTGCGCGCTCGCCAAGGAACAAGGTCGACGCATCCAGATGCTCTATGTGATAGACCCGTTGGACTACCACACGCTCTTTTCAGTAGCCGATGTGATGAAGGAGGAACGGGAACAACAGGCCGAGTTGCTGCTCAAAGATTACAAAAAGCTGGCCAAAGATGCCGGGCATGCCAGTGTCAAAACCATCATCAAGGAAGGCACCATCATCGACACCATTGTCGCCCAAATCAAAGAAGACCCAGCCATTGCGATGCTCCTGGTGGGCGCTGCTGCCGATGGTTCTACCAGCAAAGGCAAGGTCCTCTCTCAACTTACCCACGCCCTTGGCAACCACATTTCCATCCCCATCCTCCTGGTCCCCGGCACCGCGTAGGTTAGACTTAAAAAACGTCATCCCGCGGCACAGACCGCGGGATCCAGTCCTTTTCTTTATAAGCAGGGGCCTTGCCCCCGCATCCGCCTTCGTGCTCTGCACTACGGCGAGACAGGCCCCCGCCCGCGCATGGGCTTCCCCCTACGCTTGCAAGCAAGCTACGGAGGACAGGCGGCGTCGCTTCGCTCCTACTCGCACGGCAAGCCGTGCTCCGAAGGAAGTATCCACGCATCGCCTAAATCCCCTCTCCCCACCGGGGGAGAGGGTGGGCACGCAGTGCCCGGGTGAGGGGGCGCTCTTAAAAAGCCTGTCATTCCTGCCTTCCTCCTACGCTAAAGCTACGGAGGACAGGTCGCGGGAATGACAACAGAACGGGACACGGACCTACCCCCAAAAACACAAAAACCGACCGCTCACCTCCTTATTTCTAAGGGGGCAAACGACCGGTTTTTTGGCGTCATATAGGTCAGGATCTCTTGGGTTTTTTCCATGAGGAGACTTTCCCCACCTCACCTAAAAAATCTGCCAGGTGTCCCAAACCCTCACGCTCTTCTTGGGCTAGGTCCGGCTGGTAACCTAGCATGCGAATCAAACCTAGTGCTTCTGCTGCCGAAAGCTTTTGAACCAACGCCAGGCCCTTTTTGTTGCTTTCCTTTGCCATCTCGATCCACTTGTCATATAGGGCCGAGAGTGCACCATCCGCGAGGCTAACGGCATCCCCGTCTTGAACCAGGAATTTTTTGGCCTCCGCCAAAAACTGATCCGAAGTTACGACGGGGCTTTGGCTTTGCGACAGCATGTGCAGGCTTTCTCTGAGAATGAAGGCAACTTCGCTAGTGGCATTGTTTTGCGCGTTGAGGACCGCCAGGGCCGTATCCAAATCTAGACTTTCGCCTTCATCAGAGCCGAAGGCTCTGTGAAGCAGAGTTATCAGGTTGGATCCATGGCCTTTTCCAACCAAAGGTTCGAAAATGACCTGGATTTTTTCGAGAAAAGCTTCCATCGACATGTTTTCAGGACTTTCCATTCTAACACCTCACTGTTTTATGTCAGACCATGAAGGTCTCGTGGCAGCTATAAGGTAAGCCCAAGCGCCACACAATGGTGGTCTTTGCTTGTATACCGTATAAGATATGCCGCGAGGAACCACACAATCTGTTGAGGATAAGCCTAGCGGATTGCTCTCTCTGCCAAGGTTTATTAATGGTATATTAGTAATTAGAGTGGAGAGTTTAGTGGGAGAACTGGCTTCTGGTTTCTCTAACCCGTCATCCCGTGGTTTAACCACGGGATCCAGCATGATACGTTCGAGCCTTTCGCCCCTGGATCCCGCGGTCGGAGCCGCGGGATGAGGAGAAAGACTCCCACCATCATTTATCATCCGCCCACCAACCCCCAATTACCAGTAACCAACCACTACCAGCCGCCAGTCACCTACACGCACAGGCTGTTGACCTGCAACAAAAAATACGCTCTAATAAGCATAAGAGTCCAGGGGGGCTCTGGGGTGTCAAGAGCCTCACAACTAGCGGCTGTGACAGCAGCTGATAGCAAACTGTCATCTCGATATGTCTTCATGTCGGGGTGGCGGCGTCATATAATAGGCTTTGCGGTTAAAAGCGCTGCGGCCATCTAGTTGTGGTTTCTTGACACCCCGGCACCTGTGCATTCAAATGAGGCACGGGTGCTACTTTTTATCACCCGCGTAAAAGGAACCACCATGCCGCCTTCCCCTCCTATAGAAGAGGCGTTGGAACTCCTACGCCAGGCGATGGATATTGCGTTTTCCTATCTGGAGGACCCGCATTATGTGCCCACAGAGGAAGAGCTCGAACAATTCCGCTATATGGAACGTAGCCTCTTGCAGCACCATGCTGCGGCCGAGGCGCTTTATCGAAGGCTTAAAGAGCGGTGTCGTCATCCCGTGACTCTATCACGGGACCCAGTCACCAATAACTAGTAACTAGTTACCAACTACCCTCACCCTTTGGTACACACCGCACAGGCCGCGTCCGGCAGCACCCGACTGCTCGTCATGCGCTGGCTCATACCATCAAAGCGATGCAACATCGTCGGTTCCCCCCTCCCCTGCCCCAGCAGGTAACGGATGGCAAGCAGCGCCTGTGCGCTTCCCACCATCCCGGCTACCGCACCAATCACCCCTGAATCACGGCAGCCAAGCTCCGCTGTATCCGGCACATCTGGAAACAAACATTGGTAGCAAGGTTGCTCCGCCTTATGCCCTTCAAACAGTGCCCAATAGCCCTGAAAACCCTGCACCGCACCCGTGACAAAAGGCATGGCATGACGCACACACGCAGCATTCACCAAGATACGCGTTTTCCAGCTGTCGCACCCATCGATCACCATATCATAGTTCGACAGCACCCTGTCCACATGAGCAGCCTCCACATGATGAGGGTGAAGCTCCACCTGGCATGCCGGATTGAGGTCATAGAGCGCATCCCGCGCCGATTCCACCTTCAGCCGACCGATATCCGCGGTTTCAAACAGCACCTGCCGCTGCAAGTTGGAACGTTCCACCACATCGCCATCGGCAAGCCCAAGCGTACCCACACCTGCCGCCGCCAAATAAAGCGCGGCCGGGCATCCAAGTCCACCAACGCCCACCACCAGCACCCGCGCGCGTGCTAGGGCTGCCTGGCCTTCTTCGCCCACCTCTTTGAGTACGGTTTGCCGCACGTAGCGGCGCGCATCTTCCTGCACGGCAAGCCAAAAAACCTATAAATCGCTAAAGAGCGCCGTCGACATATAACGCTCCGCACATGAGGCCGCAATCACCACAATCGTTTTGCCCTTCATCTCCGGACGCGCGCCAATCTGAAGCGCTACCGCCACCGTCGCGCCGGAAGAAATACCAAGCGGAATCCCTTCCTTGACTGCCGCCTCACGCGCCACCTCAAAGGCTTTCTCATTACCAATGGCCACCACCTCATCGATCAGGCCGGTTTCCAGCACATCCGGAATAAAGCCGGCGCCAATCCCCTGAATCTTATGCGGGCCCGCCTGCCCGCCTGAAAGCACTGGGCTGTCTTCGGGCTCCACCGCCACTACTTGCACCGAGGCCTTGCGTTCTTTTAGCACCTCCGCCGTACCGGTCAGCGTGCCGCCCGTTCCCACACCGGTCACAAACACATCCACCTCACCGGCCGTATCACTCCAGATCTCTTCGGCCGTCGTGTTGCGGTGGATCACCGGATTGGCCGGATTCTGGAATTGCTGCAACATCAAGGCATGGCCGCTGCCCGCCACAATCTCTTCGGCCTTCTCAATCGCCCCGCGCATCCCCTTGGCCGCAGGGGTCAGCTCCAGATTGGCCCCGAGCAATTTCAGCATATTCCGCCGCTCCAGCGACATGCTTTCTGGCATGGTCAGCGTCAGCTGGTAGCCTTTGGCCGCGCAAATAAACGCCAGCGCAATGCCGGTATTCCCCGAGGTTGGCTCCACCAACATCGTATCCTTTGTGAGCGCGCCGCTGGCTTCAGCCGCTTCAATCATGGAAAGGGCCAACCGGTCCTTCACCGAGGAAAGCGGGTTGAAAAACTCCAGCTTCGCGTAAATATCGGCGACACAGCCCGCGTCCTTTGCCAACGCGTGCAGCTTGACCATCGGCGTATCCCCGATGGTTTCCACAATAGAATCATAGACCTTGCCTCGCCCTTGAGTGGTATAAGGATTGGCGGCGTTATGTTTGATCACGTCCATGGGAACTCCTGTCTATTCTTTGTCTATGATGCATGCATAAAATCGTGCCTGCTCCTTTATAAAGCAAGGCGTCATCTTGTTATAGAACAGATCCCCCAAAATGCAAGATCACGATCACTCCATCTCCTGCCATCAACACACTTTCTGCTTGCTGCACCCCCTGCCTTTTGTTAGACACTGCCCTTAGATGATAAAGGACAGGTGGCCGAGTGCCTAAGGCCCGCGCCGCCTGAGCCTTAAAATAAACCACTCGGCCATACCACAGCCGAGCGGTGAACGAAGAAGGACAGGTGGCCGAGTGCCTAAGGCCCGCGCCGCCTGAGCCTTAAAATAAACCACTCGGCCAAACCACAGCCGGGAGGTGAACGGAGAAGGACAGGTGGCCGAGTGGTTTAAGGCAGCGGTCTTGAAAACCGCCGTGCGTGCGAGCGTACCGTGGGTTCGAATCCCACCCTGTCCGCCATCCGTCATTTCAGCCCTAAAGGGCTTGAAAGTGACGAGATGAGCTGGCTGGTGCGGACAAGATGAGAACCCTCCGGTTCGACAAAACAGTGCAACTGTTTTGGACGGCGAAGCCGCCCGCAAGGGATGAAGAAATGCCCTAGCATTTCTTCAGTCAATCCCACCCTGTCCGCCATTTTTCAAAAAATAAGAGAAGCGCCAACAGGCGCCTTGTTTTTTGGAAAATATCCGATATGTCGGGATGAGAACGACGTTCGACGCCGAGCGCTAACAGCGCGAGACGCCCCGCAAGCGCTTTAGCGCTTAAAGGGAATCCCACCCTGTCCGCAACCAAGAAGACTTGATGCGAACAGACGTGCCCTGCGTAGCTAATTCTTCAACGCGTTAGCGAAGAAGGAAGCGAAGCATGGGCTGGAGCAGTGTATATGACGAGATGGGCTGGCTGGTGTGGATAAGATGAGAACCCACCGGTTCGACAATGTAC
>JANQHP010000088.1 GCA_028282625.1 Rickettsiales bacterium
GGAAGGGGGAGGGGATTTAGGCAATGCATGGGCACTTCGCGGCGCATGCGTGATATTAAAGAGCCCGCGAGCCATCCTCTGGGTGCGTGATCGAAACAAACATGCTATGAAGGGTTTTTGTGCGTGTGCATGGTGCGTGATCGATGTTTTTGGCGAACAATGTTGCTTCTTCTTATAGCCGTGCGGTGGGATGGATGCTGCTTAGCGCCCTTGCGGCGTCGTTTATGGCGGTGTGTGTGCGCTATCTTTCAGAACATTGGTCGATCACGCAAATCGCCTTTTTCCGGTCCTTGTTTGGTGCGATCATGCTGCTCGGCGGGTTGCGCACGGTTGGGAAGGCATTTTTTCGTGTGACCCATCCTGGGTTGCTGACGCTGCGTTGTGTGTTCGGTGCTCTTGGTATGGCGGCATGGTTTTATTGCCTGGCGGTGGTGCCACTGCCTGTGGCGAGTGCGCTCAGTTTTTTGTGGCCGGTCTTTGTGGCGTTGCTGGCTATGTGGGTGCTAAAAGAGCGCTATAGCGGGCATTATTGGTGGGCGTTGCTGGCGGCGTTTGCCGGCGCGCTGGTGATTATTCGCCCCGGTACCCAGATGTTTGAGAGCGGCTCGCTGCTGGTGGTAGGCACCATGGTGATTTGGGCGCTGGCCACGCTTTTTTTAAAGAAGGTGTTGCAACGAGGGATGGCGGTGGCCTCGGTGGTGTTTTACTTTAATGCGTCGGCCTGCTTGTTGATGGCTCCCTTTGCCTTTTGGATGTGGCAGGATGTGACCTGGCCTTTGATGATGATGGCTTTGGTTATTGCCCTGCTTGGGAATGCCACGAATATTTGCTTATGCAAGGCGCTGGCGTTAGAAGAGATGGGCAATGTGATGCCGTTTGATTTTTTTCGCCTGCTGTTTGTGGGCGTGCTCGCCTGGTTTTTCTTTGCAGAAAAGATGGATATAGCGACAGCCGTTGGAGCGGCCATTATTTTGGCCAGTGCGGTATATATTGTGCGGCATACGGTGCGTGGCAAGAAAGAACAACAACAAGTGATGCAGGACCCACCTTATGATTGATGTACGTTTGCAAGGCGCCGCTTTGCGCCAGCATCTATCGTTTGCGGCCAAACAGGCGATGCATGTGTTGCTGCCGCCGCGCTGCGCTTCCTGCCGCGTGATGGTGGCGGAAAAGGGCACGCTGTGTGGCGATTGCTGGCAGGACCTTTCCTTTATTACCTCGCCCATGTGCGCGTGCTGTGGCCTGCCCTTTGCGTATGACATGGGCGAGGGCGCCTTGTGTGCTTCCTGTACGGCGGACCACCCTGCTTATGATACGGCGCGGGCGGCGCTGCGTTATGACGAACATTCGCGTAAGCTTGTGACCCAGCTGAAATATGCCGACCAGACGCATGTGGTGCCGCTGCTTGCCCGCATGATGGCGCGGGTGCTGCCCCCGGCGTTGCTTGCTTCCAAGGTGCGTGCGGCGAATCTTGTGGTGGTGCCGGTGCCGCTGCATCGCTATCGGCTTTTTACACGGCGCTACAACCAGTCGGCCTTGCTGGCTTCGGCAATTGCCAAGGATCTGGCGCTTCCTTATTGCCCGGATATGCTGCTGCGCGTGAAGCATACGCCGCCGCAGGCTTCTTTAAGCAAGGCCGCGCGAGGGAAAAATGTGCAGGGCGCTTTTTCGGTGCATCCCAAGCAGAAAGTGCCGCTTAAAGGCAAGGAAATTGTGCTGATCGATGATGTGTTGACCACCGGTGCCACGCTGCAGGCGTGTGCGAAAAAGCTGCGCCAGGGCGGCGCGAAGGCGGTCCATTGCCTGACCCTTGCGCGTACCGTGCTGCCTGGTGAGGGTGGGTAGGGTGGTGTGATGTTCTAGCTGCGTGTTGGAGGAGAAACCTCCCCTTCTGGCTCAGAACGGTGAACGGCGGTGACAAAGCTGCGTGCATTTGGGAAGCCGCTTTCTTCTCCAGGTCGTAAATTGCTATCAAGTATAGCGCCGGCAGCTTTCTTACCCAGACTTTGTGAGGTATGTAATGCGAGCACCAGATGCATGGCAGCGCTTTCTTTCAGCAGTTCTTCTCCTTCAAGCCCATCTCTTGCTGTTGCTGCTTTTAGCGCCGCAAACATAATCTTTTCCCAATCGATCTTACTTGTATCAATAGCATCAATATTGAGTCTTACTTTGCTCAGCTTTGTTTCTTCTGTGACGCCTTCCTGCATGGATTTAATAACATCGCGCAACGCATTATACTCTTTTTTAGGCGTGCCCTTTAAGTCAGAGCGCAGA
>JANQHP010000114.1 GCA_028282625.1 Rickettsiales bacterium
AGAGTTCCAGGTCAAAGGTGAAGACGTCGGTGGCATTCGTGCCGCCCTGCAAGGTGCTGGCATCGGCCGCCATCGCGCCACCGCCATTGATATCCACCGTGCCGCCGCCATTGGTCACATCGGCTTCCAGCGTAAAGGCATTGCCCGCGGTGCCGGAAGTGTCGTAGGTAGCGGTTAAGGTGCCACTGCTGGCGACGTAGGTCGCTTCGTTGGTCGGGGCAGTGGCAATGCTATTGAGGTAAAGCGCAATTTCGGTGACGGTCTCTTCCAGCGTGGCCTGGATTTCGATCGAGGTGCCGCTGCTTGGCAAGCCGTCATCCTTAAAGGTATAGGTCACCCCACCCACCGTAATCGTATCGCCAATACCGGGATTCGCACCGGCAAAGACAATGGTGCCGCTTGCATCGGTGAGGCTCGTGAGGTCGGAGCGGGTTGCAAGACGAATATCCTGGATATCGCCCACATCCACCCGCTGGGCGGGGGCCGCGCCATAATAATGATTGATCTCGTTGATCACTGTCTGGATGGAGACATTGCCCTGGCCTTGCCCATCTTCGAGCGTGCTTAAATCAAGCGTCAGTGGGACCAGCGGCTCGCTAAAGCCGTTTTGAAGCGGGGTGCCGTCATTGTTTAGCACGGCGATGCGGACCTCGCCGCTCATATTGAAGATCTGGTTGGCGGCCACCAAATTGGTACCCGTCAAATCCTGCGGTGGCGGGAAGCCGGTGCCGTCATTATGAATCGCATTAAACGTATCGGAAAGGCTTTGCGCGAGCAGATCCAGCTGGTCCAGGATTTTGGGAATTTCAACATCACGAATATCGAGCAAGCCTTTGAGCTCCCCGGAGGTGAAGTTGATTTCGGGCACCGCGGCGTCATTCCCGGTCGAAAGCACGCGCCGGTCGGTGGCGTTCCCGCTCGCATCAAAGGCCACAATGTCAATCCCACCGATAAATTCGTTGTTCAGCAGCGTGTTGATCGAAGGTACGGGGCTGTAATCGAGCTGGAAAAACTGCTCGGGGCTGAGTAACTCACTGTTGGGGACCGAAAGCGTGACCTGGCCGCTTTCATTGAAATTCACGTTGGCATCGATCAGGCGCGCCACATCTTCCAGCACCGCGTCACGTTGGTCGAGCAGCGGCGTTTGGTCCCCGCCCAGGATAAAGCTCTGCTTCAGCCCTTCATTTAAGTCACGCAGCTGCACCAGATAGTCGTTGAGCTCATCGATCTTTTGATCCAGCTGCTGGTCGGCTTCCAGGCGAATACTAAAAAGGCTTTCGGAAAGCTCGTTGACTTTGAGCACCAGATTGGTGCCCTGATCCATCACGCTGTTGCGCAAAAAGGTCTGCTCGGGGCTGTTGGAAAGGTCGGTGACGCTGGAAAAGAAATTGCTGATAAACACATCCAGGCTGTTATCGGCCCCCGGTTGCCCGAAAAAGAGCTGGGTCCGGTCGAAGAAATCCTGCTCAATGGAGGCCTCGCCCACATTGGAAAGCTGGCGACGGGCCGATTCCAGCAGGAAACTATCGACCTGGCGGCGGACTTGCTCGAGCTCCGCGCCCGCCAAGTTGCCATCGACAATCACCGGGGATTGGGTGACATCCCGCCTGGAATAATCGTCCGAATTGGCGTTGGTGATGTTTTGCGCAACGACGCTGAGTGCTTGCTGATTGACCCGCAGGCTGCTTAAGGCGTTGGTGAGGGCAAGGTCGAGTGTCATGGGCTTCTACTTTATTCTACTTTTAAACTGATTTATTAAATGCGAGGGATGGCAAGGTTTTTTCGACCGTTGCCTTGCTTTCCGGCGCACCATATTGCTCTTGGGATTGCTGCTGTCCAAGCGCTTTAACCACCGACTCCACCACCATACGGTTGACCTCACGCGCCTTGACCACTTCCTCGTAATTTTTTTGCAAACTGAGCAGCAAATCGCGCTGCAACAGACGCAGTTCTTCCCTGATCTCCTCGCTATGCCCACGAAGCACCTCCGGCCGTGCGGCAATCAGCTGCTTTTGCAGCTCCAGGCGACGGATCAGGCGCAATTTCTCCTCATGCAGGGCGCGCACCTCCTCCACCTTCATCTCTTTGAGATACAAGGTCTCGCGCTCCAGCAGCGCCCTTAGATGCAGCGTATCCTCAATGATCGCCTGCAAATCCAGCCCCGCCTGGGTGACGGTGGCGCCACCCTGCTGCTTGATACCTGTCTGGCTTAATGCCACTTGATCCGTTGGCATGTTCATGCGCCCACCTCCTGTTGTTTGAGCAATTGTGCGTAGACGGCGTCTGAAATCCCAATCCCCCCGGCTCCACTCATAAGTTTGCCATATTCCTGATGCAGCAGGCTGCGGCTGATCTCTTCTGCTGCGCCTCCGCCAAAGAGCGGATCAGGCTCCAAACCGCTGGTCATATGCTGCATCATCTGTGAGATAAACACTGCCTCAAATTCATTAGCCGCCTTGCGCAAGGTCGCTTCCCGCGCGCTTTCGGCCTGCCCACTCTTCCCCCCGGCAAAAGCTTGCCCGGCTTGCTGCGCTTTGGCGAGGCTGCTTTGCCAGATCGACTCGGTGGCCATGCTTTGGATGTGACTGGTGCTGAGCATGATTAGCGTGCCTCCACTTCGGCCTGCAGCGCGCCGGCTACTTTGATGGTTTGTAAGATGCTGATCAAATCACGTGGCCCGACGCCAAGGGCATTGAGGCCCGCCACCAGCTGCTTTAAATTGGCACCGCTCTGAAGCACCGCCATCTGGTTGTTGCTGCCCTCATCGACCGAAATCGTGCTTTGCTGCACCTCGACGGTTTCCGCGCCTTCCGGTGCAAACGCACCTGGCTGGGAAACCAGCGGCGTTTCGGTGACGGTCACCACCAGATTGCCCTGGGCAATGGCGACCGTATCGATGCGGACATTCTCGTTCATCACCACCGTGCCGGAAGCCTCATCGATCACGATGCGGGCGGGCTGGTCGGTCTGGATGGAAAGCTGAGAGACTTGATCCAGCAGGGCGGTCACATTTTGCGCGTAATGATGGGGTACGGCAAGCTCAACGGTGCCTGGGTCACGCACACGGGCGATCTCCCCTTCGATACGGTCATCGCTTGCCAGATGGCGGTTGATGGCGCGCGCCATGCGGGTGGCGGTGGTCACATCCGGGTTACGGAGCGCCAGTTTCACCTGGCTTAAACGGTTGATATCAAAGGCCATCTCCTGCTCAATGATTGCACCGCCGGCGATAAAGCCGCTGGTCGGTACGCCCTTGCTGACCGAGCTGCCTGAGCCGCCGGAAGCGGCAAAGCCTTCAATCGCGACCGTGCCTTGCGCCACGGCGTACGCCTGGCCGTCGGCGCCCATCAGCGGCGTGGCGATCAAGGTGCCCCCTTGCAGGCTTTTGGCGTCGCCCATCGTGCTGATGGTCACACCAATGCGGCTGCCATTGCGGGCAAAGGGAGGCAGGGTGGCGGTGACGGTCACCGCGGCCACGTTTTTTACTTTCAGATCGGCATCACTCACATTGACCCCCACCCGCTCCAGAAAGGAACGCAGGCTTTTATCGGTGAAGCCGGCATTGTTCAGCTTATCTCCCGTGCCGTTTAAGCCCACCACCAAGCCGTAACCGACCAGAATGTTGTCGCGCACCCCTTCAATCGAGACGATATCCTTCACCCGCGCGGTAGCGGCTTCGGCGCGCGGCGTCAAAAAGCTGACCGCGCCAAGCAATGCGACCAGCGCGCCAAGCAGCGCCACCACATAAAGCAGAAATTGCAGCCCGCTAAGACTCAGCAGGCAGCGCCACGTGCCCAAAGCCTGATGGTGGGCGGCAAGAGGGTGCGAAGGAAGGGTGGAAGGTTTGGGCATGGATGCGTCCTGCTTGGTCGGTTGTTTCGTTTATTTCTAGGGGCCCGCTTGATTCATCCGCATGGCCACCCATCATACAAGCAAGCATCGTGCCAAATTTTTTATTCCTTTTATTACAAGTGTTTAGAATAAATTTAGAAAGTAGAGAGGAAAGGTTCAGGTGGGTTTTGGACTTTCAGGGAGGCAGATTTTGCCGGGTGAGCGTGCAGGTTGCATGTGACTGGATGACGGATGATAGATGGATGAGGAGGTGACATGGGTACTTCCTAAGGAGCGGGCTTATCCAAGCCCGCGAGGTGCGACCAAGGGGAGCTTGGCGCGCGAGGATGATGCACGCCCAAACGAAAAGAACCGCCTGCAGAGCAGACGGTCTTTCGTTTTGTTGATGGTTGTGGGTTATGCGACGGGGTAATTACGCTTGTCGTGCCAGTCTACCCCCCCTGTCTTCTGACGACGGGTCGTCGTCTAAGAGGGTGATGACCACGGTGTGGGGCTTGTCCCCTTCTTCTGACTCGGGGTGGACTGGCTCGGGGTGGACTGGCACGGGGTGGAGTGTCGCAGAAAAGGGGGCCGTCACATTGATCGAGTAAAATCCTAGGATGTTCCACCCGAAGCGCTCAAGCGATTGGACCTCTGCCCGGTTTTTGCCCTCTCCAGAGAAAAACCGAACTCGAAACAGATTTATGCGGTCTTCGGGCTCTCGCCACCCTTCCGCATCGGGGGGGTGGAGGGCGCATTGGTGCGGTCCGCCGAACGTACCGAGCGCGGCGATCTCCGCCTTTTCACCGCGCGTTAAGCGCGCAACGAACCTATCGCAAGCATCGTCACGCCCTCGCCGCAAGGTGCGCCAAAGCAAGAAGCCGAACCCGCAAGCGACCAAAAGCGCAGCTAAAAATACTGGCAGCAGTTCCATCGAAAACTCCTTCTTCGAAGACTCTCCCTGTATCACAACCATAGAAAGTCTTTTGCCGTTCACGTTGGGCGAACAGGTTAGACTCTCAGATTTCAGCAAGCTGATGTTGCGATACGTTGTGCGCCTATCGGTGAAGACGAGGGGCACAAGGAGGTGAGGCTATAGGGTAGCGCATGGCTTCTCTAAAGTCAAGATTTATTAAGCAGTTGTTAGAGTTTAGGGGTGAGAGTTGAGCGTGGAGTGTGGTTGTGGGTGCCTCTCTTCCAATGTCATTCCCGCTTAAGGCGGGAATCTCTGTTGCAGCGTTTTAAGTTATGGATAGTGAGATTCCTGCGTTCTTCCTACGCTAAAGCTTCGGGGGACAGGTCGCGGGAATGACGGGGTTCGTAGCGCTGGATCCCGCGATTGAATCGCGGGATGACGGAGAGGGGAGAGGGGATATAAGAAGGTGCGTGGGTACTTTGACCGGTGCACGGAACGCCCTCATTCTCCATCATCTATTGTCTATTATCCGTCATCCAATTGCCACTTACCACCTCCCGTCAGGCCCATGCATTGATAATGAGAATCACTCTCAATAGAGGATTTTGGTTGCTCTTCCAGGGTTTTAGCGCTACCATGGGCTGTTGTATTACAAACGGATATCAAGCATGGTCACCCCGCAAGCCGCCATTCGCAAAGCCAAAAAAACCCAAGTGCAAAAACAACTGCCGCTGAGCCAGGAAGCGTTGCTTGCTGCCTATCGCCAGATGCTGCTGATCCGTCGTTTTGAGGAAAAAGCGGGCCAGCTTTATGGCCAGGGCAAAATCGGCGGATTTTGCCACCTCTATATCGGGCAGGAGGCCGTGGTGGTGGGCGTACAATCCTGCATGATAGAGGGCGATCAGGTGATTACGACCTACCGGGACCACGGACATATGATGGCAGTGGGTACGGAGCCGGACATCGTGTTTGCCGAGCTTTTGGGCCGCGAGGGGGGCTGCTCCCGGGGCAAGGGTGGCTCCATGCATATGTTTGATTTAGATCGGCATTTTTACGGTGGACACGGTATTGTGGGAGCGAATGTGCCGCTTGGCACCGGGCTTGCTTTTGCCAATCGCTACCGGGAAAATAACAATGTGGCGGTGACCTATTTCGGCGATGGCGCGGCGAATCAGGGCCAGGTCTATGAGTCGTTTAACATGGCCGCACTCTGGCAGCTTCCGGCCCTTTATATTATTGAAAACAATGAATATGCGATGGGCACCAGCGTGGCGCGTTCTTCTTCGACGACCGAGCTCTATAAGCGCGGGGCTTCCTTCGGGATTGAGGGCACGCAGGTGGACGGTATGGACCTTTTTGCGGTGCGGGAGGCGGCACTGCATGCGCTTTCTGGCATCCGCGAGGGCGGTGGGCCGCATATTCTGGAGATGAAGACCTATCGCTATCGTGGGCATTCGATGTCGGACCCGGCGAAATATCGCAGCAAGGAAGAGGTGGCCGACGTGAAGGAGCGCCGCGACCCGATTGCGATGCTGCAGGCGCATCTGATCAAAGCAAAGCTGGCCGAGGAAGAGCAGCTGAAGGCGATGGATAAAGAGGTGCGTGCGGAGATTGCCCAGGCGGCCGAATGGGCCGAGGCGCAGCCCGAGCCTGATGCTGCCGAATTATGGACCGATATCACACAGTAAACAGAAGGATGTCTAAGAGGATGGGTGAAGCAAGGAGCGAGGATGGCGCAGTCGGCGCTGTGTTGGCCGCAAGCCTTTCAGGGCGTTTGGGTGGTGTGCCCGTTCGCTTTGCGGGTGGGCAAAATGGTGTCTATCTTCTGGAGGGGGACGTGTCTTTTTCGGGTGCGCCGGCCGTCACGCAGGCGGAGTTTGTAGCAGCGCGTGTGAACCAAACCGTGCGGACGGATCGTGAAACGGGTCAATTTTCTGCTGATGCAAAAGAGCCACTGATGTCATGGCACTGCGCCCTTCTTGGCACGTCTAGAGGAGTGCCGGATCAGATGTCGTTCACAGTGGCCGTGCAAAAGCCTCACGCGGGAGCGGAGGAAAGTGTAGATGCGAGAACAGAAAGTGTGAATCAAGGGATGGTGGCATGTGCTACCGCGCTGCAAGCGGTGATTGACCGGCATCGCGGACCTGCTGCAGGAAAAACGACGGTCCCCTCTCGGTAGGGCGCAGAAGCCATCAAACAAAATGAAACCAACAAAGCGCACACACATAACCAAACGGATAGGAACATAGATGGCAGAGATGACGGTACGGGTAGCGCTTCGGGACGCGATGGCAGAAGAGATGCGTCGCGACGCGGAGGTGTTTGTGATGGGCGAGGAAGTGGCCGAATATCAAGGCGCTTATAAGGTGACCGAAGGGCTGCTGGATGAGTTTGGGCCGGCGCGCGTGGTGGATACGCCGATCACCGAGCACGGCTTTGCCGGGCTGGGTGTGGGGGCCGCCTTTGCGGGCTTAAAGCCGGTAGTGGAATTTATGACGTGGAATTTTGGCATGCAGGCGATTGACCAGATTATCAACTCGGCGGCGAAAACGCTTTATATGTCGGGTGGGCAGGTGAAGTGCCCGATGGTGTTTCGTGGGCCCAATGGTGCGGCGGCACGCGTGGCGGCGCAGCATTCGCAGTGCTATGCGAGTTGGTACGCGCATGTGCCGGGCTTGACGGTGATCGCGCCTTATGACGCGGCCAGCAGCAAGGGCTTGCTGAAAGCCGCGATCCGTAGCCCCAACCCGGTGATTTTCCTGGAAAATGAGGTGGCCTATGGCCACGCTTTCGAGGTGGAAGATGCGGTGACGCGTGAGGATTATGTGTTGCCGATCGGCAAGGCAGCGGTGCTGCGTGAGGGCGCGGATGTGACCATCACGGCTTTTTCCCTGCAGGTGGGCATGGCGCTTCAAGCCGCGGAGCAGCTTGCGAAGGAAGGCATTGACGCCGAAGTGATTGATTTGCGTACGCTTAGACCACTCGATACCGAAACGATTCTTGCTTCGGTGAAGAAAACCCATCGCCTGGTGGCGGTCCAAGAAGGCTGGCCTTTTGCGGGGGTGGCCGCCGAGATTGCGGCCTGCGTGCAGGAGAGGGCGTTTGACGCACTGGACGCGCCGATTGCGCGTGTGTGTGGTGCGGATGTGCCGTTGCCTTATGCGGAGAATCTGGAGAAATTGGCACTGCCGCAGGTGGAAGATATTGTGCGAGCCGCGCGGCAAGCCTGCTACCGGCAGGAGGCGGCGTAGATGGTGAAGAAATTGTTGCAAGGCCTGATAGAGAAGCTA
>JANQHP010000163.1 GCA_028282625.1 Rickettsiales bacterium
CGCAGAAGGCTGCGCAAACAGCCAGGGCTCGCCGGCCGTTTGCTCGATCCAGCTGGCCCAGGCAAGGAGCGCGTCTACCCCCCACGCCATCAGCGCCAAAGGCCAGGCCTCTAGGCCAAGGGGCATCAGCACCATCCCCACCATCCCGGCAGGCAAAATCCATAAGCCCGTTAAGGGAATGGCCACCATGTTTGCGAGCAAGCCCGAAGGAGCCACCAGCCCGAAATAATAGAGCCCAATCGGCCCGGTGGCCGCCAACGCCACCACCGAGGAAAAAAACACGCCCCCAACGCCACGCCGCACACGTCGCCACCAGGAGGGCGGGCTCCAGGTCGCGCGCGCCTGACGCATATCCCGCCACGCTTCATAGGCCGCCACCAGCCCGATCACTGCCGCAAAGGAAAGCTGAAAACTCACCGAAAGCGCCGCTTCGGGTGTTAGCAACATAATCAGCATCGCCGCAAAGGCAACCGGGCGCATCGGCGTGGCGATACGGTCCAGCAAAATCGTTAGGAAAAACAGTACCCCCATGCAGTAAGCCCGCATCGCCGAAACCGGCGCGCCTGAAAGCAACAAATACCCCGCCCCGGCAAAAAGCGCGCCCCACGCAGCCGCCTTTTTCACCGGAAAGCGCAGCACAAGCCAGGGAAACAGTGCGGCAAACGCGCGCAGCATAAAAAACACCCCACCCATCACCATCCCCATATGCAGCCCCGAAATCGCCAACAAATGCCCCAGCCCGGTCCGGCGAATCGTCTCCCAGGTTGCATCGTCAATCGCCCGACGCATCCCGGTCAACAACGCTGCCCCTACTTGCGGTGAGGCCTCCATATGCGCGGCCTCTGCCATCGCCGCGCGGATCTTTGTGGCCGCCTGCAAGCGAAGCCGTTCCACCTGCCGGGCAAACCCCTCTTCGGGCGGCGTATAACGGCGCAGCTTCACCGGACTGATGCTGTAGCCTGTGGCTCCAATCTGCTTAAAATACAAATCCCGCGCGCCGTAGTAGGAGCCCGGATAGACCGGCCAACGCTCCGGCGGCTTGAGCATCGCACGCACCCGAATACGATCGCCCGGCAACAGTCCTTCTTCCGGCAAGTCGGTCCGCACCGTGAGCCGAATATGGGCCGGCGTATACTCCGGAGGAAAATTCTTGGTCTCGCGCTGCCACACATCCAGGTCGCCAAGCACCATCAGCCAGCCGGATTGCACCTGCTCCTGCCACACAATGGTACCGGTCACCCACACCGGCATCAAATCAGCGGGAAGCAGCGGCGCCTTCACCTGCTCCGCGCGCCAGCCCATCCATACAGCACCGAGCACGATGATCGCACACGCAACCGCGACCATGCGCAGGCCCAAACGCGGCACAAACCAAGATGCCCCAAGCAACAGCAAGGCCACGACCGCCGCGCCAACCCACATAGCACGCGCCGGCTCTTGGGTCAGCATGGCATAAAGCCCCACGCCGGTCGCAAACAGCACGGGCACCCACAATATCCATCGCTCGCGTGGCAAAAGAAGCAAGAAGCGATGCATCAAGGGATATTATCCCGCTGATCGCGCCGCATACAGCGCCAGGAAGTCGCGGGTCACGGCCTCCACATGCGCCTGGAGCGCTTCAGGCGTAGGAGGCACATAGTCATGGCACATCAGCCCTACCGCCACAAAGGGCTCCTTGAGCATCCCCAAAAAGCGGTGCACCGCTTCTGCAATATCGTCGATTGCCAACACACCTCCATCACACTGCGATTGCAAATAATCCTCCAGATAACGCTTGCCGCGCTTGGGTCCCTCCTCCAGATACGCGGTGGCAAGTTCAGGAAAACGCTCGCTTTCAGCAATGATCACACGTTGCAACGCCAGCGCTTCGGGTGAGACCATGCAAGTCATCAATTGCATGCCGATATGCACCAAAAAATGCTCCGGCGCTTCCCTGTGATGTTTCTGGTCCTCCAGCCCGCCCCAGATGAGGTTGCATTTTTGCGCCACAATCCCACGGAACAGCGCCTCTTTCTGGTGAAAATAGGTATAGATCGTTTGCTTGGAAACCCGCGCCTGCTCGGCAATGTCACCCATGCTGACCGCGCCATACCCTTTTTGCACAAAAAGATCGGTGGCCGCAGCCAAAATTTGTTGTGACTTGGTGCTTGTACGGGTCAAACCATGGCCCTTTCGTTCTTAGACACTGTTCGTATTTTGGGAGACAACACACCCCTATCACTAGAAATGTAACCCATCCACCCAGTAAGCACAAGCGTGCCCCACGCATCCTCCCATGCCATATCCGCTCTTGCATCCTTTAACGCCCTTGGGTAACTTGCTTCGGATTGCACATTCGGGGGCCAAACACCCCCTCTTTGAAGCTGGCGCAGGAGGCCACATCATGATCAACTGGGATATGCTTATCGACTTCTTAGACCGCGGCGGTGCCGTGATGTGGATCATCATCGCGCTTTCCGTCTATAGCACGGCGGTCATCCTCTTTAAAATGTTCCAATTCTCCCGGATGCAAACGCTGAACCCACTCTTTGTGCATCAGCTGGAAGAAGATCTGGACCCGCAAGAGCTCAAAGCCCAGCTTGCCACTGCCCATCTGGCCCAAAACCCGGTGGCCAAGGTCATGCTTTCGGCCCTCCGGGAGTTTGATAAGAAAAACCTCACCCTTGAGATGGCCCAGCAGGAAATTACCCGTGTGGGCAACGCGGAACTTCGCTACCTTCAGTCCCATATGCGCGGGCTGGAGCTGGTGGCCAACATCGCGCCGCTGCTTGGTCTGCTTGGCACCGGCATCGGCATGGTGGAAGCCTTTTCCACGCTGGAGCAGGCCGGCACACGCGTCAATCCTTCCCTGCTGGCAGGCGGCATCTGGACCGCGCTCTTGACCACCGTAGCAGGCCTTAGCATTGCCATCCCCACGCTGGGGGCGCACTATATCTTTGAGGGCAAAATTGACCGCGTGCGCAGCAACATGCAGGATGTCTGTGTGCGAGTGATGAACATGTGCAGCAAAAATAAGCCACAACGTGGACGCGGATAGAGGCTCTCTCGGCTGGCTTGGGTGCTCCTATGCTGTTTGAAAAACGTACCGGATCTTCCGTCAAATTAGGGCTTACCCCCCTGATCGATATGGTTTTTCTGCTGGTGGTCTTTTTCATGCTCACCTCCACCTTTACCCAGCATGAGGGCATGACCATCCATTTCTTTGACCATGCCACCACCCTGCCCAGCGCGCAAGCCTCGGAAACCACCCTCCTTTCAGTCACCGCAGAGATGGGCGGCAACATCACCCTAAACGGCCACACCTACCGACCGCGCGTCTTCTTAAAGAAGCTCACCGCGCTGATGGCCTACCACGACAACTACCATATTGTGGTGGAAGCCGCCAAAGAGGCCACCGTGCAGCATATTGTGACCACCCTTGACCTCATCCAGCTTTCAGGCGCCAGCCAGGTGGTGGTCCGCCAAACAGGAACGCCGCTTGTCCCATGAAACAGCCTTCCTCCTTCTCCCCGGTCTGGTTTGAACCCAAAAAGGCGAAGCCCGAGCCGGTGAGCCTGGTGCCGCTGATCAACATTGTGTTTTTGCTGCTGATCTTCTTCTTGGTGGCCGGCACCTATACCGAACCCGATAGGGTGCCTATTGAGGTGCCCAAGGCCCAAACCAGCAACGTGCTGGAAAGCCGGGCCGAGGCCATTTCGCGTGCGGTTTTGCTGGTGCCAAGACCCTCCGAGCTTTGGTTGAACGACCAACGTATTGAGGAAAAAGACCTCCAGGCCGAGCTCACACGCTACGCCAAACACACCAAAGACCCCGAGATGCTGATCAAAGCCAATGCCGACCTGCCTGCCACCTATCTGCTCCAAATTATGCAGGTGGTGCATCGAAGCGGCATCAGCAATCTTTCAGTCGGTGCCAACACCACCCCTCACAGCAAAGGTGCCCCATGAACACCACGCTGCTGCCCGTTAAGCCCAATCCCTGGTGGCATATCAGCTTCCGCCGTGCCTTGCTGCTAGCGCTGCTGCTGCATGTGCTGGGCATCGTGTGGTACGCATGGAACCATGTCTCCCAAGAGATCGTGCTCCCCTTTCGTGAGTTAAATATCAAAATCGGCTCCCCTCAGGCGGCCCCCTCGCCTTTCACGCACAAAAAAGATACCCCACCGCCCGCACCGCGTGCCACCTCCGCTGCCAAGCCGGTCCCCGCACCACAGCCTGCCCCTGCGGCACCGGTCATCCAGCCGCCACGCTCCAATCCGCAACCAACCCGGAAGCCGGTCCACACCGCCGTACCCAAGCTGCCCGCCCCGCAGCAACCCATTAGCCTGCGCCCGGCCGCGCGTCCAAGCCCGCCCGTACCCTATAGCACGCCTCCCACGCCGCAGCGCAGACCCCACGCCATGGCCACCCCCACTTACACACAACCGGCACCTCCCATGCC
>JANQHP010000196.1 GCA_028282625.1 Rickettsiales bacterium
CAGCTTGAGGGTGATGAAAGGGCGCTGATGTTCTTGGCCAAGCAGGAAGCCTGCATGGTCTTGCTTTGCCTCGTTTTCACACACGCCAAGGGAGACAGCAATGCCGGCTGATTGTAGGGCCTGGATGCCTTTGCCGCTGGTGCGTGGGTCTGGATCGGTGATGGCAATGACGACACGTGCGACGCCAGCAGCAATCAGTGCTTCACTGCAAGGTGGGGTTTTGCCGTGATGGGCACAGGGTTCCAGCGTGACATAAACCGTGGCACTTTGCGCCTGTTTCCCGGCTTGCTCGAGCGCCACGGCTTCGGCATGTGGGCGGCCACCGGGCTGGGTGTAGCCAATGCCCACGACTTGGCCCGCCTTGACGATGATGCAGCCCACCGCTGGGTTGGGTGCGGTGCGCCCCATAGTGATGCGACCAAGGCGCAAGGCCTGGCGCATGAAATGCTGATCCTTGGATTGGTCTTGCGCGGGGTGAGGAGCCATGGAGGGAAGCAATGGAGCGCTCTATGCTTCTTCGAGCTTGCTCAAAAACTCTTCAAAATCGCCCGGGTCGTTGAAATCTTTATAGACCGAGGCGAAGCGGATATAGGCGACTTTATCGAGTTTGGGCAGCGCTTCCATGACAGCCTCGCCGATATGGACCACCGAAATTTCGGCCTCCCCGCGATTTTCCAGCTGCTGCACAATGCTGCTGACGGTCGCTTCAATCTGCTCCTCGGTGACGGGGCGTTTGCGCGCGGCCACACGGATGGAATGGGAGAGCTTGTCGCGGTCAAAGATGCGTTTTAAGCCGCTGCGCTTGACCACGGTGAGCTCTTTGAGCTGGACGCGCTCAAAGGTGGTGAAGCGCGAACCGCAGTTGGGGCATTGCCGCCGACGGCGGATGGTTGCACCTTCATCGGAGGGCCTGGAATCTTTGACTTGCGTGTCGTGGTAATTGCAATAGGGGCAGCGCATAATCTAGTAGAACATGTTCTATTGACCACATAATGTAGCGGATGCGCAGGCAAAAAGCATCTGTTTTATCGATCGGTCATCTGAGGTGGCACAAAAAAATGCGCAGAAAGTGCTTATAAAACGCAAGGTGTTAACTTTTGCTTTAGCTTTTCTGTGTTAGGTTTAAGGTCATAGGTCACACTACGACAAGGAGATAATGATGGCGGACCAAGGAAATTTCGATGCTATGGCACTCAATGAGCGAATTGAGAAAGCAATGAAAACGCTGAATGACACGCAGCAAGGCCTGGCAGATCATATGGGAACTACTTTTTCTACAGAAATGCACCACTTTGTGGATGGGAATTATGTGGGCTATGAGACGTTAGATGATCCTTACCAAAATTGGAAAGATCATGGAGATCGATTGGCGAGTCTAAAAGAGTTGGTAGGGCAAATCAGAGAAGGTGGTAGTGCATTTTTATCAACGCCAAAAGGGCAAATTGCAGCTAATACGATTGAATTGATTGCAGAGAATGGACAAATTTCTCCAGAAGAAGGAGTGGCCATAGAAGAAGCGGTTAAGGCAATAGAGAAAGCTGCTGGCATAGGCAATGTAAATGTTACGTTAGCAGGCAATATATCTCTTGCGGCGATGCAAGATACCCTCCCGGCATTAAATGAAGTTCAACATGCCGTGGAAGGTGATCGCACGCGTGCCGCGCCGATTTCTCCTGAGAAGGCGCAGCAGATGATGGAAGATGCCACAAAAAGCCCGGAGCGAATGTAGTTCACCCCCTCGGGTAAATCGGGAAGCGCTCGCATAGGGCACGCACATCGGTTTTGACTTCTTGTTCTGCTTCTTCGTTGCCTTCTGGGTTCGTGGCGATAATGTCAAACACGCGCAGGATCAAGCGCCCTACCTCTTCAAATTCGGCCTGGCCAAAGCCGCGCGTGGTACCGGCCGAGGTGCCAAGGCGAATGCCGGACGTCACAAAAGGTGGTTCGGGGTCAAAAGGAATCGCGTTTTTGTTGCAGGTGAGCCCCGCACGTTCCAAGGCCTCCTCCGCTGCTTTGCCGGTCAGGCCTTTGGGGCGCAAATCCACCAGCACGATATGGTTATCGGTCCCGCCGCTCACAATATCCAACCCACCTTCTTTGAGGGTGTTCGCCAAAGCACGCGCATTATCAATCACCGCCTGCCCGTAAGCTTTAAATGCGGGCTGGAGCGCTTCCTGGTAGGCCACCGCCTTGGCTGCCATCACATGCACCAGCGGGCCACCCTGAATGCCTGGGAAAATGGCGGAGTTGATGGCTTGCGCGAGCTTGATCTCCTTACCCGACTTGGTGGTGCGCACCACTTTTTCCGGGAAATTGGAGAGAATCATCCCGCCACGTGGGCCGCGCAGCGTTTTGTGGGTGGTTGTGGTCACCACGTCGGCATAAGGCAGTGGGCTTGGGTAGGTGCCAGCAGCCACCAGGCCGGCGATATGCGCCATATCCACCATCAGCCAGGCGCCGACACTATCGGCAATATCACGGAAACGCTGCCAGTCGATCACACGCGGATAGGCGGAAAATCCGGCGATAATCAGCTTAGGCTGATGCTCTTTTGCCAGGCGTTCAATCTCGTCGTAATCGAGCAAGGAATCTTCCTCGCGCACACCATACTGCACGGCTTTAAACCATTTGCCGGATTGATTGGGTGCGGCGCCATGGGTCAAATGCCCACCGGCCGCCAAGGCCTGGCCTAAGATGACATCGCCGGGTTTAATCAGCGCGGTGAAGACGCCCTGGTTGGCCTGGGAGCCTGAATTGGGCTGCACGTTGGCATAAGAAGAGCCAAAGAGCGCATTGGCACGGTCGATCGCGAGTTGTTCCACTTCGTCGGCATGCGCGCAGCCACCATAATAACGCTTGCCGGGATAGCCTTCGGCATATTTGTTGGTAAAGAGTGAGCCTTGGGCTTCCATCACCGCGTTGCTTGCAATATTTTCCGAGGCGATCAGTTCGATCTGGTAGGCCTGACGCTCCCATTCGCGTGCGATGATCGCAGCAACATCGGGGTCGCGGGTGGCAAGCGTGTCATGGAAGAAAGCGTTGGTCATGGTAGGTTCCTGTGTGTTGCTCTGATGTATCAAGGTGAGGCTGTTTTACGCAGGAACGGGCAGGCAGGCAAGTATTTCTTGCGGGTTGAGGCATTTTCTGTGCGATGGGTATGGCTTGTTTATTGTGCTACCTTGATGCTGCCTTACTGGTTTTAATAAAAATATAATTTATTGCAAGTTTTTGCCAAAAATGGTACCATCTTCAGCATATCCTGGTGGGTCTGTTTCAATATGATGCAGACGTTGCGTTCAAAACGTAGCAAAATCCCACCTTGCGTGGGCTTTTCCACCGACAACTTCCAAAAGACCCGGGTGCATGGGAAAAAATGCACGGCAAAAAAGGAGGTGGAAAATGAGATTGATTCTCATTCTCTGCTCTCTCACGCTTCTGGTTGGGTGTGGCGGCCCGAGCAAGAAGGAACTCCACATGCAAGTGGAGAAAGAAAGGCAAAGAGTACAGGACTTGGCCAGCATCATACGGCGGCAGACTGCCGCTAAGATTCTGAGTGATAGGCAGGGAGTCCGCACTTATTATCTCAGCGCCATCGCACACTTCCAGTGGGAGGTGCGCGTACCACAGGGGGAGGCTGATGCCCTCTTCGAAGAGGGCGCGATTGAGCTGGTTTCAATTACCTCGACGGCACCACCAAAACTAGGCTCCAGAGTTTTTGATGCCAACCCTAAGGCATCGAAAACTAGCGTTACGTTCGCCCAGTTCGGACGAACACTAGAGCTCGAGTTTGTCACACCGGGGCGCTCGACACAGCCCCTGCTGGAGCGCATCCGGGTGCGCTCCTCCGAGTGGTCTTGGAGCCCACACCACGCCAAAGTGCGTGGTGGCGAACTTTGGGTGTTTCAAGGTCTCGGGCCGCAAAACACTAGGGAGACCCTGGCTTTTGCGAAGAAGGAGGTAAAAGAGGAGCCAATATTAATTCTGGCTCCCATCTTACCCTAGAAGGAGGTGGATAACCCATTCTCCTTCTAGGGCCCCGGATCTACCGGCGGTGGCTGGGTATGTTGCTATGTTGAAAAACATAGCGATGTACCCGGCTGCTGCCGGTTTTTTTGTGCCTTGATCAGGAGGCTATTCCTCTAGGTCAAAGAGGCTTTCTTCAAACAATAAATTATCGATGGCTTCAGGCGACGCGTTGCTGCCTTCTTCACCAGGAGGCGCGTTATCCGGCGAGATTTGTGGTGCACTAAAGATCGATTCCAGCGCTTCGCCTAACGCTTCCTGCGTGGCGGCCTCTTCGTCGGAGAGTACGCGTTCTTGCGGTGCTTCGGTGTTTTCTTGCGTTGTGGCCTCTTCCGGTGCTTGCGTTGGGATGTCGTTTAGGAAAACACGCCCGGGAACCGCCTTGCGATGGAGGCTGATCGCGGCCTCACGCAGCAGCAAAATGGTGATGCGGTTGTTTTCAGCGGCATTGGGTTGCTGACTGTTGCGTGGCTGGGTATCGGCTTTGCCGACAATGCGTGCGATCTGCTCGGCCTCAATACCAGACTCAATCAGGAAGCGGCGCGTGGCGTTGGCACGTGCGGCCGAAAGCTCCCAGTTGCCATAATTTTGGTTGCCCGATAGTGCAAGCGCGCTGGTGTGGCCGGTAATGGAAAGGTAGTTGGGAAGGTTTTTGACAATATCGGCGAGTTTTCCAAGTGCTTCTTTGATAGGCGCGCGCAGATTGGCGGTGTCGCCTTCAAACATGGAAAGGTTGGAGGTGTCATGGATATCAATTTCCAGGCCTTCCTTGGTTTGTACAATCTCGACCGACTCGTCAAACTCACCGCCCATTTCGCTAAACTCCTGTTCAACGGCTTTTGCAACTCGCGCAAGCTTTTGGTCTTTTGGGGTGTCTTCGGATTCCACCGTGCCACTT
>JANQHP010000008.1 GCA_028282625.1 Rickettsiales bacterium
TCAGGCTCGCCTCGCCCGTCGCTCATTCTAGATGGGGGCAAAGTAGGGAAGCAAGCCTCGCAGGTGGTGGATTGCACGGGTTCGGCTCCACGCGTGCTCCGCGCAGGGTAGCGGCTAGACACGGTTATCAAACTCATTTGAGGCATTCTTTTGTTCCTTTTGTACTGCAAATAGCCCGCTTATTGTTGAAATAGCCCCACTATTCCTTCCAATCATCGGGCTATTTTCGTATGCAACATGCTCCAAAATGCTGCGCTCAAAGATTTTGATAACGGTGTCTAGAGACCTTGGGTTAAGAAAGCACTGCTTGCTCTTCGCGTAAGAATCTTTTAGGTTCGGGCTTGTCTTTATGCATCGGCGCAAAGGAGGGTGACCCTGCATCAGGCCCTACCAAATATACTGACTATTTCACGCATTGTGGTCTTGCCTGGCATTGTGGTGGCATTTTATTTGCCTGGCACACTTTCTCAGTGGCTTGCCGGTGGTTTGTTTGCCTTTGCAGCACTCACTGATTTTGTGGATGGGTATCTTGCCCGTCGTTGGGAGGTGCAGTCGCATCTGGGGCGTATTTTAGACCCGATTGCCGATAAGTTGCTTGTGGCGGTAACCATTGTGATGCTGGTGGCTTTTGGGCATGCGGCCCTGATTCCTGCTTTGCTGATTCTGGGTCGTGAGATTTTTGTTTCGGGTTTACGCGAATTTCTCGCAGAGGTGGATGTGAGTGTGCCGGTGAGTAAGTTGGCAAAAGCCAAAACGGCGCTGCAGATGGGTGCGTTGTTTGTGTTGATTCTGGGTACAGGTTACCCGCAAGGTAATGTGATGGAAGTGGCCGGCAATGTGTGCTTGTGGGTGGCGGCATTGCTAACGCTTGTCACAGGCTATGCCTATTTTCGCGCAAGCCTGCCCCATTTGGATGAGTAGACGCGCTTAATCCCGGTGGTAAGGGTGCCCGCTTAGCAGGGTGGATGCGCGGTAAAGCTGCTCGGCGAGCACGATTCGCGCGAGCTTATGCGGCAAGGTCATGTGGCTGAGGGAGAGCAGGCGATCTGCACGTTCCAGCAAGGCGCGGCCATGGCCCTTTGCTCCGCCGATGGCAAAGACCAGCGGTTTTGCTTTGCTGCCCACACCGGCTTCTTGCAGCGTGGAAAGCTGGCTTGCAAAGGCACGGCTGCTCACCATTTTGCCACGTTCATCCAAGGCCACCAGCGTGGCGCCTTCGGGCACATGCTTTAGCAACAGGCCTGCTTCTTTTTCCGCGCGCACCGCGTCATCGACATCCCGCAATGTGACTTCTTTTACGTGGAGATGCCAAGGCAGCCGACCAATATATTCTTGCATCAGGTCAGCTTCGGCTCCTTGGCGAAGCCTTCCAACTGCAACAATATGGATATGCATGGCTAGAGAGAGGCGCTTGGCAACGCTTTGGGTCTAATGCGTTTGCCGGATTTCGTCTGCGCCCACCTGATTGCGCCCGTCATGCTTGGCGATGTAAAGGCGTGTGTCGGCCATTTTATACAGGTCAGAGGCTTGCATGTCTTCTCCGGCGCAGGCGGTGGCGACCCCTGCGGATACGCTGCAACTAAGCGGTGATTTATCCACCCCAAGCGCGAACTGGTGACGGATCACCGTTTCCCGAATGCGCTCTGCAACCCAAAACGCGCCTTGCGAAGAGGTTTCAGGCAAAATCACGCCAAACTCTTCCCCGCCAATGCGCGCAACCAGATCGATATCACGTACGACGGTACCAAGCAGGCCGGAAAGCTCGACCAGGACTTTATCGCCCACATCGTGGCCATAATGGTCGTTGATGCGCTTGAAATGGTCGATATCCAGAATCAGCATGGATAGCTCGCTGTCGCTGCGCTGGATGCGCCGAAGCTCACGCTCCAAGGCACCAAAAAATTCACGGCGATTGGCCAAATTGGTGAGTGCATCGGTATTGGCCAGGCGATTGAGTTCGGCATTGGCGCGCTTTTCTGCCTCCACACGGTCGGTGATATCACGCAAACTGCCGACCGAGCCAACGACGTTGCCATTTTCATCAAACCAGGGATGCGAGACATCCGACACCCATACATGGCGTCCATCTTTATGCTGCAGCAAATAATCGGCCTGCCATTTGCTCACATCGCCCTCTTTGCGTCGGGATTCAAGCGCATCAAAGGACTCAATGGTTTTAAGGCCATCGCTGACACTGCGGGTTTGCAAAATCAGCGAGCGGAAGGGCATGCGCCGCATTTCTTCGACCGAGAAGCCAAGCAAACGACTGACTGCCGGGCTGATATAATCATAGGACATGGTGTCGTAGCGCAAGCGGTAAATGGTGTCGCTTGTATAGGAGGTCAGTAGCGCCAATTCTTCTTCCAACTGCTGGATGCGTGCTTGATGCCGCGATTGTGCCTTGCCCTTTTTTTGTGGGTCGACCGCGTTACAGAAGGCGGCAGGACGCGAGGGTCGCTTGGCTTTATAAAGCCTGGCATCGGTGTAGCGTGTATCAACGGTCAAAGTTTTGGAGCGGGAGGGCATGGGGATAAAAAGCTTTGGATGAGTTGGCGTAGGGTTGAGGCGTGAGGCGATGTTTTTTAGTGAAGAGAGGGTGTTGGCGTTGCGTGCAATATGACGGCAAAGACCACTATATCTATGAGCGTGTGCTTTACTACACACCATATATGCCAAAGGAAGGGGGTGTGGCGCAAGAAAAAACTGCACGCAGGCCACATTTTTCTTGCGCTTGAAGAGGAGGGTGAAGCCCTGACTTGTGCTATGGTTTGGCCTGGGCTACATTTGCGCCATGGCATCCTCCAAACCGGACCCTCATCACCCGCATTCTGGCCTGCTTCCTTCTTTCAGCCGGCGTGGTATGCGGCGACCCAGTGCGGCGCAACGTGCGCGGTTGGAGGGTTTGCTGCCCAAAGTGCAGCTCAATCCGCCTTTTTCTTCTGGGGTCTTCGAGGAACTATTTGACCAGGATGTAGAGGAAACCTGGCTTGAAATAGGGTTTGGCCACGCCGAGCATTTGCTTGGGCAGGCACGCGCGCATGGGCATATCGGTTTGATCGGTTGCGAGGTTTTTCCCGGTGGCATTGCTTCGGCCCTTGTGGGTTTGGAGGAAGCGCCTGCACTGCAATCGCGTGTGCGGCTCTGGACCGAGGATGTGCGCCATTTGTTGCCGCATCTGCCCAAGCAGCGCGTGCAGCGTGTTTTTATTCTCTTTCCTGACCCGTGGCCTAAAAAGCGGCACCATAAACGACGGCTGATTGGGCAAGATTTTCTTGCGCAGTTGCACCAGATTATTGCACCCAAAGGGCGTCTGCGGATTGCCACTGATCACCCTGATTATGCGAACTGGATATGTGTGCATATGCAGGAATCTGCGTTGTGGCGTTGGGAGGCACGCACTCC
>JANQHP010000081.1 GCA_028282625.1 Rickettsiales bacterium
ATAGGCGGCCTCGGGGATCATCGGCATGTAGAGCGTGACCACATCGCCTTTTTTAACGCCCTGATCCAGCAGGATATTGGCAAAGCGGCAGACTTCTTCATGCAGTTTGGCATAGGTGATATGCGCATCCTGCGTCGGGTCATCGCCCTCCCAGATGATGGCGGTTTGGTCGTCGCGCGTGCCGCCATAGCGCTTCAAATGACGGTCGACGCAATTGTAGCACACATTGAGCTTGGCACCCTCAAACCAACGCATATGCACCTCGCCCTCAAAGGAGGTGTTTTGGACGCGGTCCCACTTTTTCTCCCAATGCAGGGTCGCCTCGGCCTGCTCCGCCCAAAAACCCTCCGGGTCCTGGATGGAGCGGGTATACATCGCCTCATAGGTGGCGGTATCAATCAGCGGCACCCGCCCGGGCGGCACCTGCACCGGGATACGGGTGGCATCTTCCTGCTCACGCAGATGGTTGGTCGAAGACGTGGTATTGGGCATGGCGGGGCCTTTTTTTTGGGGATGATTTCAGTCTTTTTTATCTATATATCTAAACGGTACGGTGCAACATACAAAATGATAAGAACATGGTGTTTACACCTGCCCGAGGGTGCGTAGCGGCATTTTAGGGTGGATCTCGTTTTGGGAGAGTACCACGGTGGTGGGGCGGAAGCGCTCGATCACCGCGCGGGCATAGGGCCGCACCAGGGGGCTTGTGACCAGCACCGGCAACTCGCCTTGCACCGCAAGCTTTTCAAATTGCACACGGACGGCCTGCATAAATTCCTGGAGCTGGCTTGGCGCCATAGCAAGCTGCTTTTCCTCGCCCTGCCCGGCCAGGCTGCTGCTAAAGGCCTGCTCCCACTCGGGCGAAAGGGTCAGCATGACCAACTCGCCTTTTTCGTTGGCGTTGGCGTGGCAAATCTGACGTCCAAGACGCGTGCGCACATGCTCGGTAATCAGCGTGAGGCTTTGACTCAGCTTGGTGCCTTCGGCCAGGGCCTCAAGGATGCTTGGCAAATCACGGATAGAAACACGCTCGGTCAGGAGATTTTGCAGGATACGCTGCACGGTACCGATGCTGATTTGCGAGGGGATGAGGTCCTCCACCAGCTTGCGATGCTGGTCACCCAGCCCATCGATCAGCGCCTGGGTTTCGCTGTAAGAAAGGAGCTCGGCGATATGTTCCTTGATGATTTCGGTCAAGTGGGTGGTGATGACGGTCGGTGGCGGGACCACGGTATAGTTGCGGAAGAGCGCCTCCTCCCGGCTGGAATCAGCCACCCATTTGGCCGGCAGGCCGAAGGTGGGCTCGGTGGTATCCTCACCCGGCAGGTCGATTGCGCCGCCGCCTGGGTCCATCACCAGCAACATGTCGGGACGGATCTCGCCGCTTGCGGCCTCCATCTCCTTGACCTTGATGACATATTGGTTGGCCGAAAGCTGCATGTTGTCCTGGATGCGGACCGAGGGCATGACAAAGCCAAGGTCGCGCGCGACCTGCTTGCGCAGGCCTTTGATCTGCTCGGTCAGGCGCTGGCCTTTGCCATAATTGATCAGCGGCAGGAGGCCATAGCCGAGCTCCAGGCGGATCTGGTCCATGTGCAGGACCTGCTCGATCGGCTCTTCTGCGGCTTCGCCCTCTCCTTCGGCAGGGGGGCCGTCGCCAGAAGCAGCGGCCTCACCAGGCAAAGGAGAAGGCGGCAAATCTTCCAGCTGAACGATGGGATTGTTGCGTAAATACCAGCCAAGCCCGCCGGTGACGATGGCCAAGAACAGGAAGGGCAGCATCGGGAGGATGGGGGTTAAGCCGAGGAAAAGGCTGATGGCGCTGATCATAAAGAGCGCCTGAGGAAAGCGGCCCAGCTGGCCGACCACTGCCTTATCGGCGGAACCGGCCACGCCGGCTTTGGTGACGAGCAAACCGGCGGAGGTGGAAACAATCAGCGAAGGAATTTGGGAAACCAAGCCATCCCCGATGGTCAGCATGGTGTAGGTGGCCGCCGCATCGGAAAAAGCCATGTCGCGTTGCACCACGCCAATGACGATGCCACCGATGAAATTGATGAAGGTAATGATGATGCCGGCAATGGCATCGCCGCGTACGAATTTGCTGGCACCATCCATGGCCCCGAAGAAGGTATTTTCGTTTTCCAGCTCTTTACGCCGGGCTTTGGCGGTGGCTTCATCGATCAGGCCGGCGGAAAGGTCGGCATCGATCGCCATTTGCTTGCCCGGCATGGCGTCTAAGCTAAAGCGCGCGGAAACTTCGGCGATACGTCCCGAACCTTTGGTGATCACGATAAAGTTGATCAAGGTCAAAATCGCAAAGACGATGGCGCCGATCACGACATTGTTGCCGATCACCAGCGAACCGAAGGCCTCGATCACGTGGCCGGCGGCATCGGGACCGTTATGTCCTTCTGAGAGAATGGTACGCGTGGTGGCAATGTTGAGTGCTAGCCGCAAAATGGCGGCGATCAGCAAAATGGTGGGGAAGGAGCTGAAATCCAGTGACTTTTCGATAAACAGCACATTGAGCAAGATGAGTACGGAAAAGGTAATGGAGATGGCAAGCAAAAAGTCGAGCAGCCCAACGGGCACCGGAAACAGCATGACGGTCAGGATGGCCATAACCCCAAGCGCAAAGAGGATATCGGCATGGGAGCGCAGCCGGCTGAACACCGAGGACAATATGCCCCCTTGTGCGGCTGTTTCTGTGGCAGGTGTGGCGTTCGGCTCGGCCATACGTGCTTGAAATACTCTCTTTGGTGTGGATGACAGACTCTCGCCAAGGACTATAGCACGGGCTTGCGCGGTTTGTGAATAGGGCGCATACGACTCGGTGCAAAAAGCGCGCATGATGGGTTGCATTGGGGGCATGAATGCGGCATCATGAGTGGTATGATGCGCGTTTTGCTGGCTTTCTTGTTGCTCCTCCCTACGCTTTCTGGCTGCTTGCTGGTGGGTGATTTTGGCGGCTATTGGGCGCAGGGTGTGTTGGATCCTAAATTGGAGGGGCCCTGGCGTAAAATTACGGCGAGCAACCCAAACCAACGGCTTTCCAATCCGGAGCCGGTCATGTGGTTGACCAAGGAAGGGGATTATTACCGTGGGTTCCATAAAGAGCGGCAGAGCCCTGAAACCCATCTTAAAACCTTGCAGGTGCGTGATCAGAATTTTTTGATGCTGCAAAATAAGGAGCAAACGCAAGGCAACATGCTGATCCTTTACCGGTTTGAAGAGGGTTTGCTACGGGTCTATCAGCCGGATAAAGAGAAGTGGCGGGCTTTCTTTGCCGAGGAGGTTTCCGCGCACGAGCATATTGCGCAAGACCAGCCGATGTTTGGCACGCTAAGCCCGATGTTGCTGGAATTTTTACACGCGTTTAGCGCGCAAGAAGATAGCTGGGTGTTGTTGGGAAGTTTTGTGCGGGTGCCACGCGAAGCGGCGGACGGTTCCTAAGGCACGTACCGTGTCTTGCCAAAATTTCGCTTAATAACGAAGAAAAAAGGATATGTTTGATGCCAGAAAAAACCCCAGAAAAAATCATTGATGTGCTGGGCGTGGGGAACGCCATTGTGGATATTTTAGCCTATAAGGATGTGACGTTTTTAGACGCGCAGGGCCTGCCGCATGGTTCCATGGCGCTGGTGGACGCCAAGCGTGCGCAGGAGCTTTATACGGAGATGGGCGCTTCGACGGATTGTTCGGGCGGCTCGGCAGCGAACACGCTGGCGGGTTTTGCCATGTTGGGAGGCAAGGCAAGCTTTATTGGCAAGGTTCGGGACGATAAATTTGGTCGGTTGTTTGTCCATGATATGGAAGCGACCGGTGTGAAGGTGCTGACCTCTATGGCTACGGAGGGCGACCCCACGGCCTATTGCCTGATTATGGTGACCGAAGAGCCTTCTGCGGTGGAAGGAGTGCGGCCACGTGTGGAACGCACGATGGCGACCTATTTGGGCGCGGCCGGGGCGATTGCGAAGGAAGATGTGGACGCGCAAGCGATTGGGCAGGCGCGCATCCTGTATTTTGAAGGCTATTTGTGGGACAGCCCAAGCGCGCGGGACGCACTGCTTTATGCGATGGAATGTGCCAAAGCGCAGGAGACAAAGGTAGCGTTTACCCTTTCGGATGCACTCTGTGTAGAGCGGCATAAAGCCGACTTTTTGCAATTGCTTTCAGACGGCAAGATCGACATTCTCTTTGCCAATGAGCATGAGATTGAGGCGTTGTTTGAAGAGCGCGATATTCGGAAGGTGCTGTATCGGATCTCCGGTGCGCAGGCGGAGTATCAGCTGGAAGTGGCGGTGGTGACCCGCTCGGAAAAAGGCTCTTACATTTTGCAAAATGGCGCGGTGCATGCCGTGGATGCCAAGCAGGTGGAGGTGTATGATGTGACCGGTGCGGGAGATTTATATGCGAGCGGATTTTTATATGGGTACGCACAAGGCTTTAGCCCGGAACGCTGCGGGGAGTTGGCAACGCTCTGTGCGACCGAGGTCATCCAATATATTGGTGCGCGTCCGGTCACGGGGCTGAAGGATGTGCTGAAAAGTAACTAGTTACTGGTAACTGGTAACTGGATCCCGCGGTCTAAGCCACGGGATGACGGAGTGGGGCGGTGCGTGGGTACTTCCTTCGGAGTGCGGTACGCACGACTAGGAGCAACGCGACGCGGCGCACGTGCGCCGGCGGGGTCTTGTCTCGCCGTAGTGCGAAGCACGTAGGCGGATTAAGGGGGTTAAGACCCCCTTTTTATGTAAAGAGAAACA
>JANQHP010000102.1 GCA_028282625.1 Rickettsiales bacterium
GAATGAGCGACGGGCGAGGCGAGCCTGAACCCAACTGACGCAACAGCTCCTCTAAACTATGGGCAGGAGGTTCTCCGGAACGATTGGCACTGCTGGCCGCAAGCGGTGCCCCAACCGATTGGATCAAGGCCACCACAAAAGGGTGAGAAGGCACACGCACGCCAAGCGCGCCTTGCGGTGAAATCAGGTGCGGCAGCTCTTGCTGGGCTTTTTCACTGGCAGGCGCCACCAGTGTCAGCGCACCTGGCCAACGTTCTTTGGCCATCATTTTGGCATAATCCGGCAGGTTCACCCACTGCTCTGCTTCCCGCGTGGAAGCGGTCAACACCTGCAACGGCATCGAATGAGGACGCTGTTTAATCCGGTAAAGCAGCGATACGGCCGCAGGATTTTTGGCCAAAGCCACCAACCCGTTCACCGTATCGGTGGGCACCACAATCACCTGACCACGCGCAAGACGCCCCATCGCGCGCGAAAGATGTTGCGGGTCCGCCGGCAACACATCACATGGCGTATCGTCTGCCTGGTCTGCCGGCATGTTTGGACGCTCTTCTAACGGCATGTGACCGTGGTCTGCCAGCTATAATTCATGAGCCCAGACCAATAGGTACGAGAAAACAAATCAAAGGCGGTTGCCAGCATCGCCCATAACGTAAAGCGCGATGAGGTCGGATTGCCTGCATCTGGCGTTGCGGTCACGGGACCCTGTGTTTTGTTCGGGCAATTGGGATTTGGGCACGTATACCCATTAAACGCAAGCCCGGCCTGGGTATCGGCTCGCGATTGCAGCAGGCTGTTGGCCGCCGCAAGTGCTGCCGCAGAAGAGGTCGTCGGCGCCGTTTCGTAGTGGCTTGTCCCTTTGAGCGTATCCGTCGTGGGGCAAGCACTGGCTGCCGTGGCGGCAGGCGCTTGCACTTCATACCCAATCGGCGCAAAAAGAAGCCAACCAGCACGAAGCAACACCAATACCACCAGCACCGTCAGAATTTTTCGGCAACTCCAGTTGCACATAAGGCAAGTAAGCGGGCAAAAATCTTTTTTAGCGTCCGCAGTAGGGTTTTCTTTTTGCGCGCGCTTGGAGTTGGAAGGTTTGCTTGGCATGATCGTCCCCTTTTAATGGTAAAGAATACTATTAGCAATACCTGTTGCGTGCGTTTGTCAAGTGCGATCGCATGAGATGACGCCCAGTGTCTAGAGGTCGTTGAGCCCCATACGCGGCTCGGCCTGGGTTTGAAGCAGCCCGGCACGATGAAATACTTTATGGAAAGCCTCTTTGGTGGCAGGTTTGGGAATAAAATTATCCGCACCGGCTTCCAGCGCTTTCTTCCGACCGGACTCCCCCTCCACGCCGCTATAGATAAACACGCACAGCCCCTTGCCACTGGACGTTTTACGCAAATGGCGCAAAAAAGTAATACCATCCAGATCGGGCATATACCAATCGAGCAGCAGCACATCAAAATCCTGCTGGGTTAGCTTCTCCCACGCATCGTTGATGTTGCTTACATCGTCACACATAAAGCCCAAATGCTCCACCATACGGCGCGCGACCATACGGTTCACATCGGTATCATCCACAATGAGGCAAGTTGGCATAATATTTTTGACTTCCAGGTTCACACAAGAAAGAAGGGCCACCTAAAAAGGGGAACTTTTTATACCATAGGTTGTATAAGGATTCAACATACTACAAACCACCTCACCTATTGCAACGTCACAATCACCGGCACGTGGTCCGATGGCTTTTCGCCGTCGCGTGCATCACGAAGAATCTCGCACGCCGCAAGGGAAGAAGTCAGTGCAGGCGTCGTCCAAATATGGTCCAGTCTGCGTCCACGGTTGGACTTTCGCCAATCGCGGTTGCGGTAGCTCCACCAGCTGTAAAGCCGCTCTTCTTCCGGCGTAAAGTGACGCGCCGCGTCCACAAAGTCCAGGCGTTGCTTCAGCGCTTCCAGGCGCTTAGTCTCCGCAGGCGTATGGCTCACCACATTCAGCAATTGCTTATGGGACCACACATCGTTAGGCAACGGCGCAATATTGAGGTCGCCCACAAGCACCAGCGGATCCGCAGGGTTTTGCGTGCCCGCCCACTCGGTCATCGCCTCCACATAAGCCAGCTTATGCGCAAATTTGGGGTTGGCCTCCGGGTCTGGCTCATCGCCGCCAGCTGGCACATAAAAATTATGCAGGGCAATCCCTTGTTCCAGTTGCACCGCAATATGGCGGCTATCGTTGTTCACAAGCGCCAATGTATCAAGCGGCGTACATGGCACACGGGAAATGATCGCCACACCGTTATACGATTTCTCCCCTGAGAAATGCACATGCCGATAGCCCGCCTTCTCAAAGGCTTCCCGCGGGAACAGGTGGTCTTCCACCTTGGTTTCCTGCAGGCAGAGCACATCCAGATTCTGCGCTTCAAGCAACGCAAGCACGCGTGCAAGGCGCAAACGCACCGAGTTAATGTTCCAGCTGGCAATTTTCATGGTCACGTGTGTAGACACCGTTCTTAAAGTCTTTGCGTTTGAGAGCAGTGTCTAGCATAGCTTGAAGCAGGATACCAGCGCTCGTTGCCTCACACCACCTTATCCCCTCTCCCCACCGGGGGAGAGGGTGGGCACAACGTGCCCGGGTGAGGGGGTGCTCTTAAATAAGAAAGGGGTTCTTAACCCCCGCGCCCCCGCCGGCGCACGAGCACCGCGTCGCTTCGCTCTTCCTTTATTACGCTTGGGGCGGCGCGTAGCCTGCGCTCCCGTCGGTCGCTACTCGCGCACGATGTGCGCTCCGAAGGAGGTACCCACGCACCGCCTTAAATCCCCTCTCCCCTCCGGGGGAGAGGGTTAGGGAGGGGGGGTGGTCTTTATAAGCAGGGGCCTTGCCCCCTTTAAATCCCCCGCCGGCGCACGAGCACCGCGTCGCGTCTCCCCTACTCGCGGGCTTAAAGAAAGCCCGCTCCGGGGAAGTACCCATGCACCCTCCTGCCTCCTGGCTCCTGAACCCTGCCCCCTGTCCGCCGTACAAAACACGTGGGACGCGAAAAAGCGTTTGCCACCTCAATCCGGTGCTTTACATCAAAGTTGGAATGTTTTAGTATAAAAAGAGTAGTTTTTTACACATCTTTTGAGGGTTGATCGGCTTATGTCTTCTTTTACTGCGTCCTACCACAGCACATCTTTGGCACCTCACCACAACGCCAAGCACCATTCGCGTAGCCAGGGTTTTACCCTGGTCGAGCTTTCCATTGTATTGATCATCATCAGCCTGCTAGCCGCCGGGATCATTGGTGGGCAAGCGCTGGTGAAGCAGGCGCGCCTGCAAAGCACGGTGACGGACATCAGTGAATTCAAGCAATCGGCCAACGCCTTCCGCCTGCAATATGGCGCGCTGCCGGGCGATTTGGATGTGGCAGAATCTTACTGGACTGGTTGTGGGTGCAACGGTGCAAAAGATGGCTATATTGCCCATAATGCGGGTGCAGATGATGGGGACACACCGGGCGTGCAGGAAGCGACCAATACATTGAATGAGGACCTTTTCGCCTGGGAGCAACTTTCCCTTGCTGGCATTGTGCCCGGTGCTTTTGATGGTACCACGTGGGCGTTGACCACAGGTTTGCCCAAATCCGGCGTGAAAGGCGGCGGCTATTTGCTGCAATATAATCACACCAACGGCAAGGCAGGCAATGCGGTGCTTTTTGGCTCCGTTGATTCCAGCAACTTGAAAGGGATCATTGTGACGGCATCCGATGCCTCCTCACTCGATAAAAAAGTGGATGATGGCAACGCCAACGGTGGCGATGTGCGCGCGGAAGATGGTTTGGATGCGGCGTCTGATAACGACTGTGTGGCTGGTGGCACCGGGGAGAGTGGTGCCTATAGCTTGGCGGTTGCGGTCAAGGGTTGCTACATGGCCTTTTTCCTTTAAGGAGTCGTTTTAGCGTCGCGTGGAGTGGTAGGATTCGTTCCAATGATGACGTCATCCCGCGGCTCTTTGTCTCGCCGCAAGTGCAAAGCACGCAGGCGGATGATCGCGGGATCCAGTACTCTTCTTTCATGTCGCTCAAGCGCCGCTAGCCTAAAGCTCCCTTTGGTCTCTACTCGCACAGCAAGCTGTGCTCCGGGCCATGCTCCGGGGAAGTACCCATGCCACCCCCTGTGCCCCGCAATTTCATTGCAGCATAACGTGCAATAGGCCTAA
>JANQHP010000147.1 GCA_028282625.1 Rickettsiales bacterium
CCGCGTGTCTTTGCGCAGCACTATGCGCTGGCAGAAAAAAGTGAAGCCTCCACCATTCTGCAAGGCATGGAGCGCCGCTTGCTCATCATGATGGCACCAGCGGCCCTGCTCACCTGGGTATTAGGCTTCTGGCTTGCCCGCATCACCGAAGCCTTTGTCAGTGGCTGGTTTCACAGTAAAATCATGCTCGTGATCCTGCTCACCGTCATGTATGCCTGGCTTGGCATCGTTTATACCCGTTTTGCCAGAGGTGAGCGGCCACACGGCCCGGTGCTTTTTAGATGCGTCCACATCTTCTCCGCCCTACTCATCATAGGCGCCATATTCCTCGTAGTGCTCAAGCCGTTCTAGACTTTAGCGCACGCCTTCCCATCGGTTCACCTTGGAGGGAAGCTGCAACAGATCCAACACACGGCCTACCGTATGTTGCACGATATCCTCAATCGTTTCCGGGCGATTGTAAAAAGCGGGCACAGGTGGCGCAATCACCGCTCCCATCTGCGCTAAGTTAAGCATATGCTGCAAATGCACCGCGTGCAGAGGCGTCTCGCGCGGCAATAGCAGAAGCGGCCTCCGCTCTTTAAGCGTCACATCTGCCATCCGCGTCAGCAAATTGCTGCTTAGGCCCAGCGCCATCTCCGCCAAACTATGCATGGAACAAGGCGCCACAATCATTGCATCTGCCAGAAACGACCCGCTGGCAGGCCCGGCCGCAATATCACCGATCGCGTAGCTTTGATCCGCCATCGCTGCCACCTCTTTAGGCGAATAATCTGTTTCCTGCGCAATTGTAATATGGGCCGCCTTGGTGAGCACCACATGAGTCGTCACCGTGTCCAGTGTCTGCAGCGCCCTTAGCAGTTCAATACCAAACACCGCCCCTGAAGCACCTGTGATACCAACTAGAATATGTTTTTGTATGGTCACTATTTTTTATGCTGCAAGCGGGTGGTTTTCGTCTGAAGATAGGTGGCGTTATGCTCCTGTTGCCCCACATGATGCGGCACACACTCAACCACCTCAACCCCTTGCTTACCAAGCCCTTCTGCCTTGCGTGGGTTGTTGCTCATCAGTCGCACCTGTGTGATATCCAGCGCCTTCAGCATCTTGGCCGCTAAGGCAAAATCCCTTGCATCATCGGCAAACCCCAGCAACCGGTTCGCATCGACCGTATCCAAACCCTCTGTTTGCAACCGGTAAGCACGCATCTTGTTAGCAAGACCAATGCCGCGCCCTTCCTGCATCAAATAAAGAATAACCCCGCCACCTTCCAACGCCATCGCCTCAATCGCCGCATGCAGTTGTGGCCCGCAATCGCACCGCAAGGATTCCAGCAAATCCCCCGTAAAACAGGAAGAATGTATCCGTGCCAAAGGCGCTTTCTCGCCCGATACATTGCCCACACACAAGGCGTAGTGCTCTTCCACACCCGGACTGGTACGAAAAACGGTAATATGCGCCTTCACGCCCGGTCCGGCCTGACCTCCCGCAAGCAAGAGTGGCGTATCACACACAGGGCGCAACGCACCCACAAAATCATCACCATAGGCCTCTATCGCCTGCACCGAAACAGACAACATATCCGCATCATCCCCCTCCTGAAACGGGCATACCCACAAGGCAGGAATAAGCTCTGCAATCTCGGCTAAGGCCAGCGCTGCCTGATGCAGTGGTTCCGCTGGAACCACCGTGTGCGCTTCATTGTGGAACGTGTCATTCGCGACCACCCCGGTCACACCGCTTAACTGCGCGCATACATCGGATGACGGCAGATGAGGATACGCAATCGTAATACCCTTGCCCTCCAAAGTATCCATACCAAGGAATTGCGCACGAACGTCCGAAAGCACCACCACACCCGGCTCCGACCGGTTTACCTGCTGCGTATTGGCATATACCATGGTCTCTAGGCAGAAAACCGTGATGTCTGGCACGTCTTTTAAGTGGCTTCGCACCACCACCGGTTGCCCCCGACGCAAATCATGCGCCGCACGTTCCACTGCATTGATCGCTTTTATCGTGTCATGCATGTCTTGCCCTTTGCCTCACTGCAGGTGCATCATACAGCCGAAGAAGCCACCTCACAGCTAAAAAGTACGTCATGCAAAACCCTATCCCTTTTAAAGGAAAGAGAAGCTATCCATTCGCCGTTTCGGCCTGCAAGGCTTTTTCTGCATCTTCCGGTGAGACGTCATTGGCTGCGGCTTCTGCCGCGGCTTCCTCTTCAGCGCGTTGCAGTGCCAGGCGTGCTTCACGCTCCTGACGCAACACTTGGTCATGCGCTGCAGCGTTCTTCTTCACCGTACGGATATAGGCCCCTGTGCCCGCAGGAATCAAACGTCCCACAATCACATTTTCCTTTAAGCCTTGCAGCTTATCCACTTTGCCAGAAACCGAAGCCTCGGTTAACACACGTGTGGTTTCCTGGAACGATGCCGCCGAAATAAACGACTTGGTTTGCAGGCTTGCCTTCGTGATACCTTGCAGCACCGGAGAAGAAGTAGCCACACGATAGCCTTCCGTTTCTGCCTTGCGGTTTTCGGCCTCAAACTCATCACGGTCCACAATTTCGCCCTGCAACAACGTGGTATCACCACCTTCTTCTATTTCTACTTTTTGCAGCATCTGGCGAATAATCACTTCAATATGCTTGTTGTTAATCGGCACACCCTGCAGGCGATAGACCTGCTGCACTTCAGAAACCAGATATTGCGCCAGGGCTTCCATCCCCATCACACGCAGGATATCGTGTGGCACCGGCGTACCATCCATCAACAAGTCTCCTTTGCGCACACGGTCCCCTTCGTTAATGGCCAAATGCTGGCCTTTGGGCACCATATATTCCGATGGTTCACCTTCGCCTTCAGGACGTACAATCAGGCGTGTTTTAGACTTGTAGTCACGACCAAACTCCACAATACCATCAATCTCACTAATAATGGCATGGTCTTTTGGCTTACGTGCCTCAAACAGCTCCGCCACACGCGGCAGACCACCGGTAATATCGCGGGTCTTGCTGGATTCTTTTGGAATCCTTGCCAGCACATCACCGGCATGCACCTCGCTGCCATCTTCCACGCTCAAAATCGCGCCGATAGGCAGGAAGTAGCGCGCCTCCAGATCATTGGCCAGTGTCACCACTTCATCGTTTTCATCACGCAGCGTAATACGTGGACGCAAACCGCTACCACGCTGGCTTTGCTTCCAATCCACGATCACCTTACTGGAAAGACCGGTTGCTTCATCAGCCACCTCATTGACCGAAATACCATCGACCAAATCGCGGTAAACCACCGTACCCGAACGTTCGGTAATAATCGGCATGGTATAAGGATCCCACTCTGCGAGCACTTCACCCGCTTTGACCTTGGAACCGTCATCAATGGCCATCCGTGCACCGTAAGGCACCTTATGTCGTGCGACTTCGCGTGCTTTTTCATCGGCAATCACAATCTCGCATGAGCGGCTCATCACCACATTACGCCCCTGGCTATCCACCACGATATTCCGATTTTCCAACGTCACAGTACCGCTATGGCCCGCTTCCACGCTGGATTGCTCCGCACTGGATGTTGCCGCCCCACCAATATGGAAGGTACGCATCGTCAGCTGTGTGCCCGGCTCACCAATGGATTGCGCCGCAATCACACCCACAGCCTCACCCACATTCACCATCTGGCCACTCGCCAGGTCACGGCCATAGCAGCGTGCACAAATGCCCGTTTCGCTTTCACATGTCACCGCCGAGCGTATTTTAATGGATTCCACGCCTGCTGCTTCAATTGCGTCCACAATCTCTTCATCAATCAACTGACCGGCTTCCACCAACACTTCGTCTGTGGTCGGATGACGCACCGTATTGCCAGAACAACGTCCCAAAATTTGCTCCGCCAGGGTGGAAATCACTTCACCATCACGGATTTCGGCTTTGGCCACCAAACCGTTTTTGGTACCACAATCGTCTTCGGCCACGATGCAATCTTGCGCTACATCCACCAAACGACGGGTCAGGTAACCGGAATTCGCCGTCTTCAGCGCCGTATCCGCCAAACCTTTCCGCGCACCGTGAGACGAGTTAAAGTACTCCAATACATTCAACCCCTCCTTAAAGTTGGAAATAATCGGCGTTTCTATAATGTCACCCTTTGGCTTGGCCATCAAACCACGCATCCCTGCAAGCTGCTTGATCTGCGCCGCCGAACCACGCGCACCTGAATGTGCCATCATGTAAATGGAGTTCACGCCCGCCTGACCTTGCGCGGAAGTCGCCTCCGTTTTGATCTCACCTTCAATATATTTCATCATGTCACCAGCCACACGATCCGTACATTGTGACCATGCATCCACCACCTTATTGTATTTCTCACGCTTGGTGATCAGACCATCGGCATATTGCTGTTCAAATTCTTTAATCTGACCAAAGGTCTCTTCTAGATGCGTGCTTTTGGTTTCTGGCACCAACATATCGTCCTTGCCAAAAGAAATACCCGACTTACACGCATGGGAGAAACCAAGAATCATCAAACGATCGGCAAATATCACGGTCGCTTTGGGTCCACAATAACGATGCACAATCTCAATGAGATGGCTCACTTCCTTCTTGGTCAACAACTTGTTAATCAAAGAGAAAGACACCTTCAGGTGGCGCGGCAACAGCTCGGAGATCAGCAAACGACCGGCCGTGGTTTCCACACGGTCCACCACTTCTTCCCCTTTGGTGTTGAGGGTCTTGTGGCGGCATGTAATGCGGCTATGCAAGGTAATCACCTTATTGTCCAGCGCCTGCTGCACTTCTGCAATATCTGCGAATACCATCCCTTCACCTGGTTCACCCTCAAAGGCAAGGGAAAGATAGTAAAGGCCCAAAACAATGTCTTGCGTTGGCACAATCACCGGCTTACCGCTTGCGGGCGAAAGAATATTGTTCGAGGACATCATCAAGGTCCGCGCTTCTAGCTGCGACTCAATCGAAAGTGGCACATGTACCGCCATCTGGTCGCCGTCAAAGTCTGCATTAAACGCCACACACACCAACGGATGCAAGCGAATCGCCTTCCCTTCAATCAGCACAGGTTCAAATGCCTGGATCCCCAGACGGTGAAGCGTGGGAGCACGGTTGAGCAACACCGGATGCTCTTTAATCACCTCTTCTAAAATATCCCATACCTCAGGGCGCGCGGCTTCCACCAAGCGTTTGGCGATCTTGATCGTCGGTGCCATGCCGTAAAGCTCCAGCTTGGCATAAATAAAAGGCTTAAAGAGCTCAAGCGCCATCTTTTTGGGCAAACCACATTGGTGCAGCTTAAGTTCTGGCCCCACCACAATCACCGAACGGCCCGAATAGTCCACCCGCTTTCCAAGCAGGTTCTGACGGAAACGGCCCTGTTTGCCTTTCAGCATATCCGAAAGCGATTTAAACGGACGTTTGTTGGCATCTTTGATCACACGGCCACGACGCCCATTGTCAAACAGCGCATCCACGGCCTCTTGCAGCATCCGCTTCTCGTTACGGATGATGATATCGGGCGCACGCAGGTCCAGCAGTCGCTTCAAGCGATTGTTACGGTTGATCACGCGGCGATACAAATCGTTTAGGTCAGAGGTCGCAAAACGCCCACCATCCAGTGGCACCAAGGGACGCAAATCCGGTGGGATCACAGGCAGCACTTCCAGCACCATCCATTCAGGATTGTTGCCCGACTCAATAAAACTTTCTATCAATTTCAAACGCTTGACAAACTTTTTGCGCTTGGCTTCCGAACGCGTAGCAGAAAGCTCTTCACGCAGCTCCACCTTGGTTTCTTCCAGATCCAGATTGACCAACAGATACTGAATCGCTTCCGCACCAATCATGGCCGAGAAAGACTCCTCACCATATTCCTCTTGGGCGTTGTAATATTGCTCTTCGGTTAAAAGCTCACCTGAAGCAAAAGGAGTCAGGCCCGGCTCGGTGACGATAAAGCTCTCAAAATAGAGCACACGCTCCAAGTCCTTGAGTGGAATATCCAGCAGCAGGCTAATGCGTGAAGGCAAAGACTTTAAGAACCAGATATGCACCACCGGGCTTGCCAGCTCAATATGCCCCATGCGCTCACGACGCACTTTGGAAGTGGTCACCTCCACGCCGCACTTTTCGCACACAATGCCACGATATTTCATACGCTTGTACTTACCACACAAGCATTCATAATCCTTTACCGGACCGAAAATCCGCGCACAGAAGAGCCCATCTTTTTCTGGCTTAAAGGTCCGATAATTAATGGTTTCCGGCTTTTTGACCTCACCAAAAGACCACGAACGGATCTTATCGGGGCTTGCCAGCGCAATCTTGATTTCTTCAAAATCGTTGGCGACATTTTGTTGACCAAAAAATTGCATCAATTCGTTGTGCATGAGTGTACTCTCTATCGTTTTAAGCGCGAAAAAATAAAATCAAATCGTCGTCTCTAAGCCGCCTCAGAAACCCCTTTAAGCTCCACATTCAAGCAAAGCGAGCGTAGCTCTTTCACCATCACATGGAAGGATTCTGGAATGCCCGAATCAAACGTATGGTCTCCCTTCACAATGGAGGCATACACCTTGCTTCGTCCATCCACATCATCCGACTTCACCGTGAGCAGTTCCTGCAGGGTATAAGAAGCACCATAAGCTTGCAATGCCCAGCACTCCATCTCACCGAAGCGCTGCCCACCAAAGTGCGACTTACCGCCCAGTGGCTGCTGCGTGACCAGGCTATAAGGACCGATCGAGCGGGCGTGAATTTTATCGTCCACCAGATGATGCAATTTCAGCATATAAATAATGCCTACCGTCACTTGACGCTCAAAGGGCTCACCGGTGCGACCATCATAAAGCGTCACCTGACCCGACGTATGAAAACCGGCCTGCTTCAGATGATCGGTAATATCTTCTTCGCGTGCCCCATCAAACACCGGCGTGGCCATAGGAATACCAGGGCGTAAATGCTCCGAAGAAAGCATCAGCTCCTCTTCGCTCATTGCATCAAGCTGCTTCTGCACCTCGGCTTGAGGGTAAATACCCTTCAAATGCCCACGCAGATCCTTCACCTTGGATTTCTTTTCCAATGCCGCATCCAATATCTCGCCAACCTGCTGGCCAATCTGCTTGGAAGCCCAGCCAAGATGCGTCTCTAGAATCTGGCCTACATTCATCCGGCTTGGTACACCAAGTGGGTTCAGCACCAGATCCACCGAGGTCCCATCTTCCAGGTAAGGCATATCTTCCACAGGTAAAATCTGTGAAATCACACCTTTGTTCCCATGACGGCCGGCCATTTTGTCACCAGGCTGCAATTTACGCTTCACCGCCACAAACACCTTCACCATCTTCAAGACACCAGAAGGCAAGTCATCCCCGCTCTCAAGCTTCTCGATTTTATTGTTCAGCCGTGCGTCCAAGCGCTCCACAATCGCGTCATATTGCGTACGAAGCTTCTCGACCTGATCCATCACATCGGCTTCTTTCACCGGCAGGTGCCACCAGCGTGCCGTCGGCAACCCTTCAAAATGCTTCACGGTCAGCGTCGTGCTTTTTTTCAGGCCTTCGGCTGCTTTTGTCAGCGTTTGACCCAGCAGCAAGCTTTTAAGCTGCTCAAACAAATGCCCTGCCAAAATCGCCAACTCATCATTTCTATCCTGCGTCAGACGCTCAATCTCTTCGCGCTCAATCGCTAGCGCACGCTCATCTTTTTCCACACCACGGCGCGAGAAAATACGCACTTCCACCACGCGCCCTGTCATGCCCTGTTTCATGCACAGGGAAGAATCACGCACATCCGCAGCCTTCTCACCAAAAATCGCACGAAGCAGCTTTTCTTCCGGCGTCATCGGCGACTCGCTCTTTGGTGTCACCTTACCGACCAAGATGTCGCCTGCACTCACTTCCGCACCAATATGCACGATGCCGGTTTCATCCAGATGACGCAGGCTTTCTTCCCCAACATTAGGAATATCCCGCGTAATTTCCTCCGGCCCAAGCTTGGTATCACGTGCCATGGTTTCAAACTCCTCGATATGAATCGAGGTAAACACATCGTCACGCACCAGCCGCTCGGAAATCAGAATCGAGTCCTCAAAATTGTACCCGTTCCAAGGCATAAAGGCCGCGAGCACATTTTGCCCCAGCGCAAGTTCGCCCAAATCAGTGCTCGGGCCATCGGCCAGCACTTCACCTGCTTCCACCACATCACCCACACGCACCACAGGGCGTTGGTTCAAGCATGTATTCTGATTGGAACGCTGGTATTTGCGCAGATTGTAAATATCTACACCTTCCGACTTTCCTTTTTTGCCGCCCACGCGCACCACAATACGCTGCGCATCCACCTGGTCAATCGTACCGCTACGCGACGCCACAATCGTCGCACCGGAATCTTGCGCCACCGGCGCTTCCATCCCGGTTCCCACCAAGGGAGCCTCCGTACGCCACACCGGCACCGCCTGGCGCATCATATTCGATCCCATCAGCGCACGGTTCGCATCATCATTTTCCAAGAAAGGAATGAGCGACGCAGCCACCGAAACAATCTGACGCGGCGAAACATCCGCAAAGTCAATTTCCTCCTTACGCGCCATGATGAAGTCACCTTCGCGACGGCAACTGACCAGATCATGCACAAAGTAATTATCCTCGTTCAGCCGGGCATCGGATTGCGCAATCGTATATTGCCCTTCCTCAATGGCAGAAAGATACACTACTTCTTCGGTCACATGGCCATCGCTTACCTTACGGTAAGGGCTTTCAATAAAGCCATATTGGTTAATGCGTGCGTAGGTTGAAAGGCTATTGATCAGACCAATATTAGGCCCTTCCGGCGTTTCAATCGGGCAAATCCGTCCATAATGAGTGGGATGCACGTCACGCACCTCAAAACCAGCGCGCTCACGCGTCAGCCCACCTGGGCCCAGCGCTGAAAGACGACGCTTATGCGTGACTTCGGAAAGCGGATTGGTTTGATCCATAAATTGTGAAAGCTGGGAGGAGCCAAAAAACTCCTTCACCACTGCCATCAATGGCTTGGCATTGATAAAGTCATGCGGCATCACCGTATCGACTTCCACCGCACTCATACGCTCCAAAATACCCCGTTCCATACGAAGCAGGCCAATACGCAGTTGGTTTTCCATCAACTCGCCCACCGAGCGCACCCGACGGTTGCCCAAATGGTCGATATCATCCACACTATCCCGGCCGTCATGAATATCGATCAATGTGCTGACCACACGCAGGATGTCTTCTTTCGTTAAAACGCCCACGGACTCCTCGGTATCCACCCCAAGCCGTGCGTTGATTTTCATGCGGCCTACCGCAGAAAGGTCATAGCGCTCTTTGGTAAAGAACAAGCTGTCAAACAATGCCGTGGCAGATTCTTCTGTGGCCGGCTCGCCCGGACGCATCACCTTGTAAATATCTAGCAATGCTTCCAACCTGGAACGGTTTTTATCGACCGCAAAGGCATCCAGAATATAAGGTCCTGAAGCCGCACTAATGAACACCAAAGGCAATTCTTTAATCGCCGCATTCACAAGAGAGTCCAAAAACTCAACCGTCACCGAAGACCCCGCCTCCGCCAAGACCTCGCCCGTATCTTTTTGTACTATATCCTCAGAGACATAGCACCCGATCAGTTGCTCATCATCGAACAACACTTGCTTCACCTCTTCGGCCAGCTTCTTCGCTTTGCGTGGTCCAAGCTTGCTGCCGGCATCTGCCACCACTTTGCCCGTTTTTGCGTCACGCAAATCGTTGACCAATGTCGTGTTGGCATAATGCTCCGGCAAGAAATCCACTGCCCAGCCTTTGGCGGTTTTCTTCACCTTTTGCGTACTGTAGTAGCGGTCAATAATTTCCTTTTGCTCCATACCAAGCGCAAAGAACAGCGTGGAAACCGGCAGCTTACGACGACGGTCCACACGGAAATAGAGTACATCCTTGGCATCAAATTCAAAATCTAGCCAGGAACCACGGTAAGGGATAATACGCGCATTATACAACACCTTACCAGAGCTATGCCCCTTGCCCTGATCATCATCAAAAAAGACACCAGGCGAACGGTGCATTTGCGATACAATCACGCGCTCGGTACCATTGATAATAAAGGTACCGTTATCGGTCATCATGGGCAGCTCGCCCAGATACACATCCTGCTCTTTAATGCCTTTGATTTCACGTGCGCCCGTGTCTTCGTCAATCACTTCCCACACCACCAAGCGCAACGTCACACGCAACGGCGCGGCAAAGGTAATATCGCGTTGGATACACTCTTCCACGTCATATTTTGGCTCTTCAAAGGCATAGCGCACGAATTCGAGCGTCGCAAGACCGGCATTGTCTTCGATCGGGAAGATCGTCTCAAACACCGACTGCATGCCTGTCGAGGTCCGTTCCTCTGCGGCAGCATCGGCCTGTATCAATTGATCATAGGATGCTTTTTGAATCTCAATCAAATTCGGCATGCTTGCCACAGTACGGTGGCGCCCAAAGCTTTTACGAAAACGTGTACGTGCTGCAGAAGAATGTCCCATATAACCTTTATGACCTTACTAAAAAATGAAATAAAATACCTGGCTATACCGCGCCAGTATCTTGCGTAAAAAAGAAGATGGCATCAAACCATTCACACACACCACAGCGCTTGGCAAAACACACCTTATCCTAAAGATGCCCTTTGCAAGCGCGTGGTCTTTCACGTGCGTAAAAACTATTCGATGTCGGCAGTCGCGCCAGCTTCTTCAAGCTTCTTCTTAAGCTCTTCGGCTTCTTCTTTGGAAACCGCTTCTTTAACTGGCTTGGGCGCACCTTCTACCAGATCCTTGGCTTCTTTTAAGCCCAGACCCGTTGCCGCACGCACCTCTTTGATCACATTGATCTTCTTGTCGCCAGCTGCTTTCAGAATCACGTTGAATTCCGTTTTCTCTTCTGCAGCGCCCGCATCATTTGCTGCACCACCAGCAGCAGCCACTGCCACAGGTGCCGCCGCACTCACGCCCCATTTTTCTTCCAGCAATTTGGAAAGCTCGGAAGCCTCCATTACCGTTAAAGCAGAAAGGTCATCTACAATTTTTTCTAAGTTAGCCGCCATGATTTTTTCCTTTGGTTAGTCAAGTTAAAATAAAAATAAAAGAAAGGGTTTAAGCACTTCCGCTCGATGCATATGCGCCGATCACACGTGCCACCTGCCCGCCGGGAGCCTGTACCACAGAAGCCAGCTTGGAAGCAGGCGCTTGCAGCAAGCCAACAATTTTTGCGCGGGAGCTCTCCAAGGAAGGGGTCGAAGCCAACGCCTTGACCTCTGCCGGGCCAAGCGCCTTGCCATCCAAAGCGCCACCGACAATCACCAGCGCTTCTTCCTCCTTCGCAAAGTCCACAATCGTTTTGGCTGAGGCCACCGCATCTTCGGAATAGGCAATCGCCGTAGGACCAGAAAACAGATCCGCTAATGCTGTCAGATCACTATCGTTGGCTGCAATCCGCGCGAGGGTGTTTTTGGTCACGCGTACCGCCGCACCATTTTTACGCGCCGCGTCACGCAGCTGCGTCATACGATCCACATTCATGCCATGGTAGTGCACAATCACCACAGAGCTAGCACCGCCTAGCGCCTGCTTCAATTCTTCCACCACCTGTTGTTTCTGTTGCTGCTGCATGAATTCTCCTAATCTTTCCTTCTATAACCCTGTTGGCAGCGCCCTTAAGCTGCTTTCTTAAATTGCGCCACATCCAACAACACCGATGGCCCCATCGTGGTGCTAATGGATATTTTCTTCAGATACACCCCTTTGGCCCCAGAAGGTTTGGCCTTGATGATGGTTTGCATAAAGGCATGGATGTTTTCGATCAAATCTTTCTCCGCAAAGCTGATTTTTCCAACACCCGCATGCACCACGCCGCCCTTTTCGGTCTTATATTCCACCTGGCCGCTTTTAGCGGCTTCCACCGCTTTGGTGATATCCTCTGTGACGGTGCCAAGCTTTGGATTGGGCATCAAACCGCGAGGGCCAAGCACACGCGCCACCTTGCTCACCACAGGCATCATATCCGGTGTGGCAATGCAACGATCAAAAGCAATCTCGCCTTTTTGCACTGTTTCCACCAAATCTTCTGCACCCACCAGATTGGCGCCGGCTTTTTTAGCCTCTTCCGCCTTGGCATCACGCGCGAAAACCGCCACGCGCACCTCTTTACCCACACCATGGGGCAACGCAATCACGCCACGTACCTGTTGGTCCGAGTGACGCACATCCACACCCAGATTAATGGCCATGTCAATGGTTTCATCAAACTTAGTACCGGAATCTTTTTGCGCCTGCTTCAGCTGTTTGACCACATCCTCTAGCTGCGCCGGGCTCTTGGCAACACTCTCTATCGCAGCGTAAGACTGACGCAAACGCTTGCTCTGTTTTTTGGTCGAAGGCGGTGTGTGTACCATGGTTAATCTCTCATTCAATTCTATCTTACTAACAGCCCCTTACGCGGCGTCGGCCTGCGCATTGCTGGCCCCATTATTTTTGGCAGCAGAGGCTGCC
>JANQHP010000155.1 GCA_028282625.1 Rickettsiales bacterium
GGGCACCGTGCACGTGTACCGCAAAATCGCCAGGTACGCCACCGTCAGCACCGCTGCCAGCACCCAGCCGGCATAATCACCAAATGCCCCTTTCATCCAGCCGATAGCGTAATACATCACGCCAGCTAAAATTAGTAGGCTTGAAACCGTAATGCCAAAAGAAATAATGCTTTGAAAGGCCGTACGCTCCACCGCGCGCGGCAAACAGGCCATCTCCGCCTTCACCGCTTCTAAATGCACAATATAAAGCAGCGCAATATAAGAAATCACCGCCGGCAAAAAGGCGTGCTTGATCACTTCCGTATAAGGAATCCCGACATATTCCACCATCAAGAAGGCAGCCGCACCCATCACCGGCGGCATAATCTGACCGTTGACCGAGGAGGACACCTCCACCGCACCTGCTTTTTCCCCGCTAAAACCGACCCGCTTCATCAGCGGCACCGTAAAGGTCCCGGTCGTGACCGTATTGGCAATCGAAGAACCTGAAATCAGCCCGGTCATCCCTGAGGAAAGCACCGCCGCTTTCGCTGGCCCGCCACGCAAATGCCCCAGCAGTGAAAACGCCATTTTAATGAAATAATTGCCCGCACCCGCCTTATCCAGCAGTGCCCCAAACAACACAAAAAGAAACACAAAGCTGGTGGAAACACCAAGCGCAATGCCAAATACCCCTTCCGTGCTCAGCCATTGATGGTTGGCCACCTTGGTAAGCGTTTGACCCTTATGGCGGATCATATCCGGAATGAAATCCGCATTACCAAACAAGGTGTAGACCAAAAAGATAATGGCCATAATCGGTAAAGGTGGCCCCAGTGAACGGCGTGTGGCCTCCAGTAGCAACAGCAAGCCAACCACCGCAACCACGACATCCAGCGTAATCGGGATGCCGGCACGCCCCGCTAAATCTTCAAAGAAGATGTAAAAATACAACGCGCAAAATGTGGCGAGAAACGCCAGGAAAACATCCACCCACGGAATGGATTTGCGCGGCGAACTCTTAAGAGCCGGATAGGCCAGAAAAGCCAACAATACCGCAAAACCCAAATGCACCGAACGTGCGCGCGTGTCATCCAGCACGCTAATGGTGAAGCCCAGGTCAAACTGGTTAAACCAGGCTACAAAACTATAATGCAGCGGCGAGGCAATCCATAGTTGAAAAAGGGACCACAAAAACGCCACGCCAAGGAGGCAAAAGGCCACAATCGGGTTACTCGGTTGGCGTGCACCAGCGTCTGTTTCGATCACGAGATCTTCCAGATCACGCGCGGACATCTGCTGCTGCGTACTATTTTCCGCCATATTGCACCCGATTACGTTAGGATAAGAGCTACTTTATAGCGCGAAAAACGATAGAATCGACTATTTTTCTGTGATTAAGCCGATTTCACGGAAATAGCGCGCTGCCCCTTCATGCAGGGGAGCGCTGTTCCCCTCATAGACCAATTTTTCTGGGCTTAGCGTGGAAAAGACAGGATGCAGCGTTTTGAAATTATCAAAATTTCCGAACACAGAGCGTACCACTTGATAGACCACATCCTCATCTACCGAAGCAGAAGAAACAAACGTCGCCTTCACACCAAATGTTTCCACATCGTTTGGATTACCAGCATACATGCCGCCTGGAATCACAATCTTGGCATAAAAAGGAAACTCTGCCACCATGGCTTGCACCACATCGTCGTTCACCGGAATGATGTTCGTATCACACGTGGTGGTCACTTCCTGCAGCGCACCGTTGGGGTGACCGGCCACATAAATCATCACGTCAATTTTGTTATCGCACAGGGCCTGCGCTTGCTCCGAAGCTTTGAGCTCTGCGGCCAACTTAAAGCTGCTTTTGGTCCAGCCCTTGCGTGCCATCAAAGCATCCATGGTCGCACGTTGACCCGAGCCAGGGTTACCAATATTGACCCGCTTGCCTACCAAATCGTTAAACGTTCTCACACCACTATCGGCGCGTGCCACGACCGTGAAAGGCTCACCATGTAGGGAGAAGAGCGAACGAAGTTTGCTATCAGGACCCAATTTCTTAAAAGGACCCGTGCCATGCCAGGAATGGTACTGCCAATCCGACTGAGCAACCGCCACATCCAACTCATTGATGCGCAGGGAATTTAAGTTATAAACCGAGCCGCTTGTAGATTCCACCGAGCAACGGATACCGTGCTCACGACGGCCGCGATTGACCAAGCGACAGATCGCACCACCGGCCGGGTAGTACACACCGGTCACGCCACCGGTTCCAATGGTAATATATTTATCGCCCGCATAGGCATCTGGGGCAAAGGATATGCTGCTAAAAACAGCGACACCTAACAGAAAAGTTGCGAAGATTTGCAAACGCGTTTTCATGAAACATGCTCCTTAAACTTAAGCTAGTATAGTCTATGTTTTTTCTTTGCCTGCCCCCAGAGCCACATTGGTATACCAAGTGACACACCCTGGGGCAACAGAATAATGCACCCCCGGGAAAAAAGGACGTTTCCGCTCTTAACTAACGAAGGAAGAACAACAACATCACAAATACCACACACCGTTACAGGAATGAAAAGACTTTACCACAGATGACCGGAAACAGCAACATCTGTCTGCATGAATCGGTCTATCAAGAGTTGTAGTTGGTCGCTTTCCACAATAAATGCGAAAAACACTCTTCCAGCTTATGCAAGCTTGCACTCGTGGCATCCAACGTTTCTTCGGAAAAATCCTGCGAAGCAAGCGACTGCATCGTATCGGCATGCATGGCGTCAATCGCCGCGCACAATTTCTGCCCCTTTTCGGAAAGCCTGACCTTGACCGAGCGCTTATCATGCGTGGAGCGCTCCTGAATCAAGAAGCCGTTTTCTACCAACTTTTTCACATTATACGATACATTCGAACCCAGATAATACCCGCGATGGGTCAGCTCACCCACCGTCAGCGTTTCATCTCCAATATTATACAAGATCAGCGTCTGCACATTATTAATATCCTCCACACCCTGACGCTCCAGCTCCACCTTAATAATATCCAGAAAGCGGCGATGCAGGCGCTCAATCAGCAACATCGTAGAAAGGTAGGTTCTTTTCATATTAATGCTCCGTTACCAGGCGACGGCCTTGCATAAATCCATATTCCGATACAGGCTCCATTGCCATGGATTGTTGTTGAAAATGCTGATAACTCTCATAAATCTTGCGCGAAATGTCGTCTTTTTCCCCTACTTCTGCCACCACATCGCGGGCATGTTGATAAAACAATTGCTGGATGGCATCTGGATACACACGCACCTCCACATTCGCCAAAGATTTCAGTGCCGCAAAGGCTCGTATATTGTTAGCGTAATATTCCGCCAGCATCAATGCATTTTCTGTCGCACACGCCGTTTTGACCACACGCTGCATCTCCTTGGAAAGCGAGGCAAACGCCTCCTTGTTGACCAAAAGCTCCAGCGTCGCGCCGCCCTCATGAAAACCCGGACCGTAGTAATAAGGCGCAATCTGATGGAACCCAAGCGCCATATCATTCCACGGGCCGACCCACTCCAACGCATCAATCACACCCGATTGCAACGCGGTGAAAAGCTCCTGCGGGGGGATCGTCTGCGCACTACCACCCAAGCGGCTTAGCACCTCACCGGCTAAGCCTGGCATGCGCATCTTGAGCCCTTTCAGGTCCTCAGGCGTATTGATCTCCCGTGTAAACCACCCGCCCATTTGCGTACCGGTATTGCCTGCGGCAAACGCCCGCACACCAAAAGGCTTATACAGCTCATCCCACAGCTGTTGCCCACCACCAAAATAAAGCCAGGCCGCATGTTCCTGCGCAGTCATCCCACCCGGAACTGCCGTAAAAAACGCCGATGCCTTATGTTTATTGAGCCAATAATAGGAAGCCGTATGGCCCATCTCCACCGTGCCTTGCGCCACCGCGTCAAACACACCAAGCGGCGGCACCATCTCCCCACCACCATAGGTCTTGACCTCTAATTTTCCTTCTGAAAGCGCGGCGCTACGCTTGGCCAACCGCACCGCACCCGTGCCAAGCCCAGGCAGCGCTTTTTGCCAGGTCATGACCATCTTCCAATGCTGCACGCCCTTGGCAATCGCAGGCCTGGGAAAACCCGCCTGCGCCACACCCAAAAACGCCAGCGGCGTTGCCAGCAGCGCCTTCATGGCTCGACGACGATGCTTCATCAGCGAGACCATTCGTTCGACCACACCTTATCCGACCCATACTGGCCAGGCAGATGCACCCCTATAAGTGCCCTACTATTCACTTCAGGCTTGACCTTCTCTCCCTCTGGCACCAGCTTAATACCTGTCGTGAGCACACCCACCACCGACTTTGGGAACAGATATTCATCCTTCTTTTCATCCCTTATCACCAGCTGACGCGCCATCAACTCCTCTATAATATGTTGCATCGAACCTGCTAACACGGGCTTTTCCTTGCCATCATCACCCCCCCCCGCGTGAACAGGCGTTAAATCTGTTACTTTTAAGTGCACAAAGCCTGTCTCTTCTCTTGCGTCCACCCGCTTTAGCAACTGTACCAAATCCACCAAAGCCTCTTTATACGACACATCTCCCATATGAACCAATGTGCTCACCAAACCACGTGCCTCAGGATAATTCCACCGCACATTAGGCAGTTTGAGCTTTTTATCCTCTTGCGCTTTAGGTGGTTCTGTTTTTTGTACCCTAGCCTTTTTTTCTTCTTTCTCATGCGCCTCAGCCAATGCCATGGAAAGCGGCTCCAGATGTTCTGCGTAAACAAAAAAATGCTGGGGTTTATTATAAAGCAAATCACACAATCCCAGAAGTTTGAGTGCTTTATACTGATCTTCTGGACGGCTTAGACTAACTGAAAATGCTTCTCCATCCACTTTCTTAATCAACAAATCCTGCTTATAATCGTTCCCCTCCCATGCTTTGGCCAATAGAAGTTCAAACCAATTGCGGTCCTCTTGAGGCGTACGCATAAACGCATCAACAAATCGATGGATTTTATCCTCATCACTACTGAGCATTGTTAACCCGTGCCTCCTAACACCATATACGCATAACCAAGATAAACCACCCAGATAATCAGTGCAAGTGGAAGCCCGGCACGCATAAAATCGGCAAACTTGTAGTGCCCAGGTCCCATCACCATCAGGTTGGTTTGGTACCCAATTGGCGTTACAAACGAGCAATTACACGCAAAGATCACCGCAAAAATAAACAAGGTCGGGTCTGCCCCAAGCTCTTGCGCCACATTGACCGCAATCGGCACGAAAAGCACCGCGGCCGCGTTGTTACTTAACACATTGGTGAGCAGCATCATCAGCAAAAACAGCGCAGCCAAAATCCACAACGTATCCGCACCGCCCATCACCACAATCAACCCATGCGCCAAAAAGCGCGCGCCACCCGTGGCCTGCAAAGCCGTACCCAGCGCAAGGGAAGCAGCCACCATCAGCATAATATTCAAATCCAGTGCACGCACCGCCTGATTGATCGTCAGCGATTTCACCAGCAACATCGCCCCCACCCCGGCAAAAGCACCAATCGCAATCGGCACCACCTCCAGCGCCGCCAGCCCCACCACCGCACCAAAAATCGCCAAGGTGGGCTTGGCCTTGCTGCCGGAATGAAAGGCCTCACTGGACCATTCCATCAGCAAAAAGTCGCGGCTCTCATGCAACTGCATAATGTCTTCCGGGCGCCCCATCACCAAGAGCACGTCCCCTGCTGCTAGCCGAATTTCGGTCGCACGCGCACGGATATTGCGCGATTGCCGCTGAATGCCGAGCACCACGCAATCAAACTGCCGGTGGAAACCTATCTGCTCCAACGTGCGCCCAATCATCTTGGAAGCCGGCGCCACCACCACTTCGGCCATGTTGATATCCGCCGCACCCAACTCTTCATCCGAATCGGAACCTTCTCCCAGCCTGGCAAGATGGCGCTCCAAACTATCGGGATTCTGGGCAAAAAATTCTGCCAGCTCCTTCTTGCCGGCCGATAGCACCAAAATATCCTGCGGACGCAACACGATCGACTCATCAAATGGCGGCAAAAACGCATGCTCCCCGCGCTGCACCATGCGTACCGCCAAATCTGGTGCATGCTCAAGCGCACCGCTCTCAAGCTTCTTCCCGACAAAATCGGACCCATACTCCACCATCACCTGCGCCACAAACTGACGCTGCGCGTCCTCTTCACGAAAACTGCGCGCCAGCGACGCACGGTCGGGCAAAATACGCGGCACCACGACCACCACATAGACAAAACCCGCCAGCGCCATAAACACACCCGGCACAATAAAGTCAAAAAAGCCGAGCGGCTCCATCCCCATTTCCCCCATAATGCCGGAAACCAGAATGTTGGTACTACTACCAATCAGGGTTGTCATCCCACCCAAGATCGACACAAAAGAAAGCGGAATCATCACCCGACTCACCGAAAGCCCCATCTGCTTGGCAAGGGTTGCCATAATCGGGATAAAAATCACCACCACCGGCGTATTGTTCATCACACCGCTAATCACCCCCACGCACAAAAGCGTCATGCTGATCGCGAGAAAAGTATGGTTGCGCGTCACACGCAAAATTACATGCGCCACCTCGTTTAAGGCACCGGTTTGGATAATGGCCTGCCCCAACACCAGAAGCGAGAGCACACTAATCAAGGCCGGGTTGGAAAAGCCCATCAACAGCGCCGACATATCCAGCAACACCGTGCCGTCTTCTTCCACCACCGGCACAAAATGGTAAAACAGCAGCAAAGCCGCAATAATCAAGACCGAGGTCACCTCCATCGGTATCCGATCCGAGGCATAGGCATAAATCGCCAGCACAATCATTAGCAGCGAAAACAGCATGGGCAGATGCGCTGCCAGGTCCAGGGTAGAAAGAAACAGAATAAAAACGCCTCACACGTTGAAACAACGCGCTACATATAGCGTCTGGAAGAAGAAAAGACAAGGTGCAGCACTTTGAACCCCCTCCTCATGACAAGAGCAGGCGCAAACCTTTTGATCGCTAAAACTTTGTCTAATTAGGTCGGCTCACCTGCTCGGGGCTGTCGAGCGAAAAAACCGGGATTGCAATTTGAAACTGGTGGCCCTTTTCCACACCTTCGGTAATTTCCATGGTGTAAAACCCCATCATCATCCCCGAGGGCGTGGCCAAATGCACCCCGCTGGCATATTCAAACTCCACATCCGGCGCCAGTACCGGCTGCTCGCCTACCACGCCCTCGCCTTCTACTTTCTGCACATGGCCATTGGCATCGGTAATATGCCAATAGCGGGAAACAAGCTGGACCGTTTTCGTCCCGCGATTTTGGATCTTAATATGATACACCCACACATAATGGGCGTTTTCAGGAAGCGACTCGTTGTCCAGAAAAATAGGACGTACCGTGACACTCACAGAATCTGTGACCTGATGGTATTCGGTTAAATGCATAGACCTTATGGACACACCTACAATAATGATTACTATAGTCAAAATGAGACGACACGCAAGCCATAGCCCGCTGTTTGTTGCCGCCACGTCACGCAAGGAACCAAGCTCCAGATGATCGATGCGCTTTTCACCATGCCAGAGCAAACGGGCGATCCTTTGCAAAATGCTCCGTGGCTGAGCGCACTCAACCCCGCCCAACGTGAGGCGGTGGAATATGGGCAGGGCCCTTTGCTCGTACTCGCAGGAGCAGGCACCGGCAAAACCCGCGTGCTCACATGCCGCATTGCCTCCTTGCTGCAACGGAAAATGGCGTGGCCAAGCCAAATTCTGGCCGTTACCTTTACCAACAAGGCCGCCGCCGAAATGCGCACACGGGTCAAGGAGATGGTCGGCGAAGAGGCCGAAAGCCTCTGGATGGGTACGTTTCACTCCATTGGCCTGCGTATCCTCCGCCGCCACGCAGAAAAAATCTCCATGCCCAAAGATTTTTCGGTGCTCGATGCCGATGACCAGATTCGCTTGCTCAAACAGATCATGGCTGAACAAAAGCTGGACCCCAAGCAGCATCCGGCTACCACCGCCGCGGTACTGATTCAACGCTGGAAGGACCAAGCGCTTTTGCCCGAAGACGTTAGCGAAGAAAGCGTCTACGCGCATCTATACCCGCTCTACCAAGCACGCTTGCAGCAATTGGGCGCCATGGATTTTGGCGACCTGATTCTGCGCACCGTGCAACTTTTTACCCAGCATCCGGATCTACTCGAAGAATACCAGCGGCGCTTTGCCTATATCCTTGTGGATGAGTATCAGGATACCAACAGCGCCCAATACCAATGGCTTCGGTTGCTCGCGGCACCCGAGGCCGCGCATGCACCCGATATCTGCTGTGTGGGCGATGACGACCAATCCATTTACGGCTGGCGTGGGGCGGAAGTCGCCAATATTTTGCGCTTTGAGCAGGACTTTATCCATCCCGATCGTCCGAAGCCGCACTTGATTCGGCTCGAAGAAAACTACCGCTCCACAAGCCACATCCTGCATACTGCCTCCGCGTTGATTGCGCATAATGCCTCCCGGCTTGGCAAAACGCTCCACACGCAAGGCGCAAGCGGCGAAAAAGTGGTGGTCGCAAGCCTCTGGGATGAAAAGCTGGAAGCCTCTTACGTAGGAGAGATCATCAAAGAAGCCTGCGCCAAAGAGCATAAAACCTACGCACAGCACGCGGTGTTGGTCCGCGCCGGCCATCAAACCCGTGCCTTTGAGGAAGCCTTCTTGCGCATGGGCATGCCCTACCGCATCATTGGCGGCCTGCGCTTTTATGAACGCTTGGAAATACGCGATGCGCTGGCCTATATCCGCGTGGTGCACCGCCCCGAACACGACCTCGCGCTGGAGCGTATCATCAACACGCCCAAACGCGGCATTGGCCCCGGCACGCTTGCCAAATTGCGGGCCAGTGCCAACGCGGAGTCCATCAGCCTGCATGAAGCCATCTTACGCCAGCTGCGTGCAAAATCCCTCTCTGCCAAACTTCAGAAAGAACTTGGCGACCTCATGCAGGCGCTGAGCACCGCCAGAGCAGAACTCGGCCAAACCCCACACCCTGCTATCGCAGAACAACTGCTTGAGCAGGTGGGCTACACCACCATGTGGAAACACGAAAAAACCCCGGATGCCGCCGGGCGGGTCGAAAACCTAAAAGAGCTCATCCACGCCATGGGGGAATATGAAACGCTTGAAGCCTTCCTGGAACATGTCAGCCTGGTCTCGGAAGGAGAGGCCGCCACAGCAGAAGATGCCGTGTCTATGCTGACCATGCATAGTGCAAAAGGGCTGGAATTTGATACTGTGTTTCTGCCTGGATGGGAGGAGGGTATTTTCCCCTCCTCGCGCGCGCTGGATGAAAGCGGCAAGGCCGGGCTGGAAGAAGAACGTCGCCTGGCCTATGTCGGCATTACGCGGGCACGCAAACGTTTGGTCATCTCGTGCGCTGCCAACCGCTTCTTGTTTGGGCAAACCAACGCCAACCTACCCTCACGCTTTATCCAGGAAATGCCGGAAGAGGCCATCCAAAAGGTCAATCTTGGCACCCCGGCTTTTGGCGGCAGAGCCACCGGCAAACCACCTGCACACAATAGATATGGCACCGCAAGAGAGCCACGCGCTTCGTCCTACGCCCCCTCTAAAGCCACCAGCACGCCGCGTGCGGGCGAGGGCGGCTTTTACCTCGGGCAGTCCGTCTTTCATCCGCGCTTTGGCAAAGGCAGGGTGGAACAAATGCGCGGCAAGCTGGTGACCGTCCATTTTGCACGCGCCGGCAGAAAAACCCTCATGGCACAATATTTAAGCAAATCCGCCCGTTAATGGATGTGAACCTTGCGGGTTTCGTACGGCTTGTGATAAAATACACCACAGGTTTCATATACCTTAGTTCAGAAAGAGGAATAACATGCGTATCTTAGTGCCTGTCAAACGAGTGGTGGATTACAACGTCAAAGTTCGCCCCAAAAGCGATGGCAGCGACGTCGAACTTGCCAACGTCAAAATGGCAATGAATCCCTTCGATGAAATCGCGGTGGAAGAGGCGGTCCGTTTGAAAGAGGCCGGCCAGGCAAGCGAAGTGGTGGCCGTCTCCATAGGCGTGGATAAAGCAGAAGACGTGCTGCGCACCGCGCTGGCCATGGGTGCAGATCGCGCGCTATTGGTCCAAAGCGACGCGGTGATTGAGCCACTTGCCGCCGCAAAAATCCTCCAAAAAATGGTGGAAAAAGAAGCACCGGAACTGGTGATCTTGGGCAAGCAGGCCATCGATGATGACGCCAACCAAACCGGTCAAATGCTCGCTGCATTGCTAGATTGGCCGCAAGCCACCTTTACCTCGGAGCTCAAGGTAGAGCCACCGGAAATCACCGCGGTCCGGGAAACCGATGGCGGGTTGACCACCCTCAAACTCTCCCTGCCGGCGGTCATCACCACCGATTTGCGCTTAAACGAACCGCGCTACGTGGCGCTGCCCAACATTATGAAAGCCAGAAGCAAGCCGCTTGAAAA
>JANQHP010000177.1 GCA_028282625.1 Rickettsiales bacterium
AATCTGCTCCGGCGTGCCGGCTCCCACCAGATTGCCGCCCTTCTCGCCCCCGCCCGGGCCAATATCAATCACCCAATCCGCCGTCTTAATCACATCCAGATTATGCTCAATCACCAGCACCGAATTCCCACTATCCACCAAGCGATGTAGCACATCCAGCAGCTTGGCAATATCATGCGTATGCAGGCCGGTGGTCGGTTCATCCAACACATAAAGCGTGCGCCCGGTTGAGCGTTTGGAAAGCTCCTTGGCCAGCTTGATCCGCTGCGCCTCACCGCCTGAAAGCGTGGTGGCCGATTGCCCTAAGCGGATATAGCCTACACCCACTTGCTGCAGCGCCAGCAGCTTCTCATGCACGGTCGGCACCGGTTCAAAAAAATCGACCGCCTCATCCACTGTCATCTCCAGCACATCGGCAATCGACTTGCCTTTATAAAGAATCTCCAGCGTTTCGCGGTTGTAACGGCGCCCGTTACACGCATCACATTTCACATACACATCGGGCAGAAAATGCATCTCGATCTTGATCAAACCATCGCCCTGGCAGGTTTCACACCGCCCACCCTTCACGTTAAAGGAGAAGCGTCCAGGCCGGTAGCCACGCGCTTTGGATTCGGGCAACGCCACAAACAGATCCCGGATCGGGCCAAACGCACCGGTATAAGTCGCCGGATTGGAACGCGGCGTACGCCCGATCGGCGATTGATCAATCTGGATAATTTTATCGATATGGTGCATCCCCTCAATCTTGCGATGCTTCCCGACCGCCACCTTGCTGCCATGCAAATGACGCGAGACCGCGCGCGTGAGGGTACGAATCACCAGGCTCGATTTCCCGCCACCCGAAACGCCGGTCACGCAGCAAAAGCCACGCAGCGGGAACGCCACATCAATATCCTTCAAATTATTTTCCTGCGCACCTATCACCTGAATGGCACGCTTGGTATCCAGCTTCCGGCGCTTGGGCACGGCAATCGATTTCTTCCCACTTAAATATTGCCCGGTCAGGCTATGTTTATCCTTCATCACCTCTTGCGGCGTGCCTTGGGCAATCACCTCTCCGCCATGCACGCCCGCACCTGGCCCCACATCAATCAGATGGTCTGCCTCGCGCATCGTATCTTCATCATGCTCCACCACAATCACGGTATTCCCAAGGTCTTTGAGCCCTTTCAGCGTTTGGATCAGCTTGTGGTTATCGCACTGATGCAGCCCGATCGAAGGCTCATCCAACACATAAAGCACCCCGCTTAAACCCGCCCCAATCTGCGAAGCCAGGCGAATACGCTGGGCCTCACCACCCGAAAGCGTCCCGGATTTGCGCGCAAGGGTTAAATAATCCAGCCCTACATTGTATAAAAAGCCCACGCGTCGCTCGAGTTCCAAGAGCAAGCGTTCGGCAATGCTCCATTGGGTTTTGTTCAGCTTCTTGGAGAGGGTTTTGATCCAGGCATGCATCTGCTCAATGGTCATCTCGCACACCTGACCAATATGCTTGCCGTCAATCTTCACACACAGCGATTCCGCCTTGAGCCGATAGCCATTACAAGCCGAGCACGGGCTCACACTCTGATATTTCTCCAGCTCCTCACGCATGCGGTGACTGTCCGTTTCCTTCCAGCGGCGCTTGATGTTTGGAATCACGCCCTCAAAAGGCCGCTTGGACACATAGGTCCGAAACCCATCATCATACTCAATCGGCACCACTTCTTCCGCCGAACCGTAAAGCAACACATCCCGTACACTCTCCGGCAAAGAACTCCACGGCGTATCCAGATCAATGTCATAATGTTTGGAAAGCCCTTGCAGCGTTTGCTCGTAAAATTTGGAGCTGGTGCTACGCCACGGCGCCAGCGCACCTTCTTTCAGCGAAAGGTCGGTTTGCGGGACCACCAAATCCTCACTAAACGCCATCTCGCTGCCCAACCCGTCGCACGCTTCACAGGCGCCATAAGGGCTGTTAAAGGAGAACATCCGCGGCTCAATATCCGTCAGTTGAAAGCCGCTCTCCGGGCAGGAAAAACGCTCGGAAAACAGCACCACCTCACCCTTTGCATGCGGCGATTTCTTGCCCTTAGGCACCTCCACCACTTCTACCGCAAGCAAGCCATTGCTAAGCTGCAGGCAGGTCTCAATACTATCGGGCAGGCGATTGCCAAGCTCATCGGAGACCACCAAGCGATCTACCACCACATCCATCGTGTGCTTCTTGTTCTTATCAATCTCGGGCAGCTCATCAAAACTATAAAGCACCCCATCAATCTTCACCCGCGCGTAGCCCGCCTTCTTCCACTGCAACAGCTCCTTGCGATGCTCGCCCTTCGTGCCGCGAATCACCGGTGCCATCAGGTAAATCTTGGTGCCTTCTGGCAGCGCCATAATCTGGTCCGCCATTTGGCTGACCGTCTGTTTTTCAATCGGCTTGCCCGTTGCCGGAGAATAAGGCACGCCCACCCGCGCATATAGCAAACGCAGATGGTCATAAATCTCGGTGACCGTTGCCACCGTCGAGCGCGGATTGCGCGAGGTGGTTTTCTGATCAATCGCAATCGCCGGGGAAAGCCCGGTAATCGTATCCACATCCGGCTTATCCTGCACTTCCAGAAACTGCCGCGCATAAGCCGATAAGCTCTCCACATAGCGCCGCTGCCCTTCGGCATACAGCGTATCAAATGCCAGGGAAGATTTCCCGGAACCACTCAGGCCGGTCACCACCACCAGTTCCTCACGCGGGATTTCCACCGTAATGTTTTTCAAATTATGCTGGCGTGCGCCACGGATACAAATATGGGTTTCAGACATTTTCTCTCGCCAAGAATGACAGGGTGCGTTATAAACGCGAGGGCCATCTTTTGTAAGAGCATTTAGCACAAAGTGCAACGGGAGAATCTTAGGCCAGATAAAAATAAGGGAGCAATATTATGGCAGGCAGTGTGAACAAGGTGATTTTGGTAGGCAATTTGGGCGCGGACCCGGAAATTCGTGCCACGCAAGAGGGTAAGGAGATCGCGAATCTGCGCGTCGCTACCTCTGAGTCATGGCGGGATAAGCAAAGCGGAGAGCGGCGTGAAAAAACCGAGTGGCATCGCGTGGTGATCTTTAGCGATGGGCTGGTCAACGTCACCAAAAACTACCTGCGCAAAGGCTCCAAAGTGTATATTGAAGGCGCGCTGCAAACCCGCAAATGGACCGACCAAAGCGGGCAGGAGCGTTATTCCACCGAAGTGGTTTTGCAAGGCTGGAACAGTACTTTAACCATGCTCGATAGCCGCAATCAAGAGGGCGGCGGCAGCAATTTCGGTGGTGGTAGCGCCGATGCAGGTGCAAGCAGCAGTAGCGCACCTTCAGCCGCGAGCGAACTCGACGACGACATTCCGTTTTAGGACCGCTTCTACTCCTACCTACGTCATCCCGCACCGCCTTAAATCCCCTCTCCCCACCGGGGGAGAGGGTTAGGGTGAGGGGGTATACTTATTAAAGCAGGGGTCTTAACCCCTTAAGACCCCGCCCGCGCATGGGCGCGGCGTCGCTTCGCTCCTAATCGCGGGCTTAAAAGCCCGCTCCGGGAAGTC